>JASHTK010000379.1 GCA_030040575.1 Gammaproteobacteria bacterium | reverse complement strand
CGCGCACGAGCTGCACGTACCCGTCGCACGCAAAGCGCACGCCCGGCAGGACCGACCGGCAGCTTGCGACCTCCGCCGGGTCGAGTCCGACGCCCGCCGCGAGGCGCAGCCACATCGCAAGTCCCCCCTCCGTGTCGCTCGTTCCGTCGTGGTCGTGAATGCGGTGGATCCAGGTGCGCCGGAACGCGGGGTCCGCTGATTTTGCGAGGATGAGCGCATCCTTGATCGGGATGCGCGTCTGGTAGTAGTAGCGGTTGAGGACCCACTGTTGCAGCTGCACGCGCGTGAGCTCGCCCGCGTGCATCAGCACGTGGTAGCGGTGGTGATCGTGGTAGCGCAGCGCGCCCTCCGCGCGCAGGCGCTCGATGAACTCCTCCCGCGTGAGCGGCGCCCCGGCCATTTACACCTCGAGCTCGAGCCCGTCGCGGGCGACCTCCCAGCCGGCGTTCGACACCGCGGCTCGCTCCGCCGAGTCCTCGCGCAGGATGGGGTTGGTGTTGTTGATGTGAATGTAGAGCCTTCTACCGCGGCCGATCCGCCCGAGCACCTGCAAGCTTCCCTCGGGGCCTCCGATCGGCCAGTGCGCCATCTCCTCGGCCCGCCGCTCCCCGAGGCCGAGCGCGATGAGCTCATCGCTCGCCCAGAAGGTGCCATCGAGGAGGATGCAGTCCGCGCGCTCGAGCGCCTGGCGCAGCTCGGCGGTCGGGGCGGCAACCCCCGAGAGATAGAGCAGCGCCCCGCCCGTGCGGCGATCGCGGATCTCGAAGCCGACGTTGTCCTCGGGCGCCGGCGCGAGCCGGCCGCGCAGGTGCAGCGGGGGCTGGCCCGGCGCGGCGATGGGACGGACAGTGAGGCCGCTCGCGCGGCCCGCGGGGTGCTCAGGGTCGAGCGCCTCACCGGGTGTCAGCCTGTGCCAGGTCGCCTGGCCGGCAAAGCGCTCGAGTGTCGCGTAGAGCGTGTTGCCCTGCGTGAATCCGCGCCGCACGCGCTCGGTCGCGTAGATCGCGAGCGGCTGGGATTCGCGCAGGCACAGCAGCCCGAGACAGTGGTCGAGATCGCCGTTCGTGAGGAAGATTCCGGCAAGCGGCGAGTGCCGCGGCGCGCGTGGGTGAAGCGGGGGGAAGCTCTCGATCTGTGCCCGGATCTCGGGCGAGGCGTTCACGAGGAACCACGCCTCTCCGTCGGCGCTGATGGCGACCGACTCCTGCGTGCGGGGCTCGGCGGATAAGGTGCCGAGGCGAACGCCCCGGCAATTCTCACACCCGCAGTTCCACTGAGGGAAACCACCCCCGGCAGCCGAGCCGAGTACTCGGATTCTCACCGCCGCGGGCCCTGCGAGCGCTCTCCGGCGAGGGCCCGCCGGAGAGATTCAGGCGCGTCAGTGGTAATCGCCCCCGAAATCATCCTGGTAGGAGTTGATCTCGGCGTCCATCTTGATCTCGACGAATTGCGGTGTTTCCCAGGTCACTGTCATATCCTCTCGCGCAGCCGATCGAGCGGGTCGCAACGCCAAACCGTAGGGCGATCGGCGTGCTTCGTCAAGGGAATTCATCCCGTTGACCGGCTTGCGGTGCTGCCCGGCCGATCGGGCTCGAGAGCGCTCGCGCCGAGTCCCATCGCGCGGGCGGCGCGCCTCAGGGATGCCCTGCAGCCGCCCGCGGCGAGCACGGCGGCGAGTGCAGCCGCGAGCGCAGCGGCGAGCGAGAATCGACTCAATGTTTATCCATTAATACATTGTATTTGAACATTTTATATTCCCTATCAGCCCGCAGGCGCGAGCAGGTGCCGGCAGGCGCGAGCGGGCGTGCGCGGGCGCGGAACCGCTGGAGCAAGGCGAGCGGCCGAAGGGCTCGAGCACTTGACGGCGCGCGATGCTCGACGCATATAACGCGTGGCCCACCCGACGTCGGACGACACTGCCATGGCGAGAACGATCAGGCTTCCCTCGTTGCTGGTGATGGTGCTCGCGCTCGGCGCCGCGCTCGCGGGAGGTGTCGCGCTCGCGGTCGCTGCCGATCCGACGGTCGCTGCCGATCCGACGGTCGGTGAGATCTACGCGGTGGCTCAGTCCGGTCAACTGGCCGAGGCGGAGCAAATGGTGAGCGAGGTCCTGCAGGACCACCCGGGGAGCGGCGAGGCGCATTACGCCGCCGCCGAGATCTACGCGCGAGCCGGAGATTTCGCGACGGCACGACGCGAGCTCGCGACGGCCGAGGCCCTCGAGCCCGGCTTGCCGTTCGCACGGCCGCCATCGGTGCAAGCCCTTCAGGCGGAGCTCGGAGAGAGCCGGCTCGTGCCGAGGCTGCCGCCGGTGCCGTACGGATCGCCCGACGGCTCGGGCGAGCGGTCGCGCTCCTCGCTCCTGTGGAGTCTCATCCTGGTCCTCGTGGCGGGCGGCGTCATCCTCGCAGCGCTCGCTCGACGCAGGAGCCCGCCGCTGCTCGATCCGCCGCAGTACCCCGGACAGCCGGGCTTGCCCCCGATCGGCGTCGGTCCCATGGGAATGGGCGGCGGAGTGGTTCCTCCGTACCCGTACGGATACGGCCGGGTGTTCTCCGGCGCACCGGGCGGAGACCTCATTTCGGCCGCTGACGACGGAGAGCTCATCGAGCCCCCGCTCAATGCGGACAGGCGCGGTGAGGATCTCGGCCTCCCGCGCGGCGGGGACGGCTGGACTTGAGACGGCTCGCGCCGCGTCCCCCTCTGAAGTGCCGCCGCGGGACGCTCGCTCCGTGCCGTACACCGCTCAGGAGGAGGCGAATCGCCGCCTCGTCCTCGAGGTGTACGCGCGCGTGCTCACGCCTCTCGATGCCTCCCGGGTCGATGAATTCTTCGCTCCGGACTACATCCAGCACAACCCGATGGCCGCCTCGGGCGCGGCCGGACTGAAGGCCTTCCTCGACTGGGCGCGCGCGCACTCCCCGCACGCGGAGCATCGTGTGAAGCGAGTCTTCGTCGACGGCGATTACGTCATCGCCCACGTGCACGTCATCGTTCACCCCGGCGAGCGCGGGAACGCCGTCATCGACATCTTTCGCATCGAGAACGGCAAGGTCGCCGAGCATTGGGACGCGGCGCAGGAGATTCCGGCGCACGCGTCGAACTCAAACGGCATGCTCTAGGCGGCGGCGCGCCCGAGGCGCCGGCCCGCGCCGGCCGGCGCGAAGCGCAGGCCCGCCCTCCAGGCGA
>JASHTK010000378.1 GCA_030040575.1 Gammaproteobacteria bacterium | reverse complement strand
GCGATAAGAGCGTCTACAAGGAGGTCGAGGACTGGGTGCCGACGAGCTGGGAGGAGATGTGGCGCTTTCGCGTCCGCGACGGGATCGAGGCGGTCTCCTTCGATAATCTGCACTACGCGGAGTTCGCGCGGGACTCGTACGCGACGTTCCGCCGCATGCGCCAGGCGGGCGTCATCCCGCCGGGCCCGCGCTTCCAGGTCTCCCTGCCGCTCCCCGAGGACTTCACCCGCTGGTGCACCGGCACGGACCGCGACTTCACCCTGATGAGGCTCGGGGTCGAGGACGCCCTGGTGCGCGAGGTGGACAAGCTCATCGAGGCGATCCCGAGCGAGGAGCTCGCCATCCAGTGGGACGTGTGTTGGGAGGTGTTCGCGTGCGATACGAACGACTACCTCGGCCGCGCGCCGCTCGCCTTCCGCGGCTCGGGTGACCCCTTCGAGCGCTTCGCGAGCTACATCCGGCGGCTCTCGCCCCGGATCCCCCCGCAAGCGCTGCTCGGCATGCACCTGTGCTACGGGGATCTCGAGCACACCCATCTCATCGAGCCGCGTGATCTGGATGTCGCGGTTCGCATGTCGAACCTCGCGGTGGCCGAGGCGGGCCGGCGCTTCGACTTTGTGCACATGCCCGTGCCGCGCAACCGCTCGGACGATGCCTACTTCGCGCCGCTCGCGGACCTGCGCATCGCCAGCACGAAGCTTTACATCGGCTTGGTGCACCTCACCGACGGGACGCAGGGCTCGCTGCAGCGTCTCGCCACGTTCCGCCGTCACTACCGCGGGCCGCACGGCATCGCGACCGAGTGCGGCTGGGGGCGGCGCCAGCCGCAGACGATCCCCGCCCTCATGCAGGTCCACCGCGAGGTCGCCGCGGCGCTTGACGCCTGAGCCTGATGCGGCACCGTGCCGCGCCGGGCGTCATCGCCGGCTCAGCGCGCCGGCCCGCGCCTGCAGGTCACGCAGCTGCCGCTCGAGTGTCCGGATGGCGCGGCGATCGAGCCCCGCGAGCAGGCGTGCCTCGTAGTCGAGGGCGATCGGCGCGATCTGCCCGTGGAGCCGCAGCCCGGCTCGCGTCAGGCTCAGCCGATGCGAGCGCCCGTCGCTCGCGTGCGGCTCGCGCTTGACCAGCCGGCGCCGCGCGAGGCCCTGCGCGGCCCGCGTGACGGCCACCTTGTCCATGACGGTGCGCTCGCAGAGCGACTGCGGCGTGAGCGGGCCCGAGTCCGCGAGCACCGCGATCAGGCGCCACTCGGGAATCGCAAGGCCGAACCGCTCCCGGTACGCGCGTGAGATGAGCTGCGAGATGGCATTGGCCGCCACCGAGAGCCGGTAGGGGAGGTACTCATCGAGCCGCAGCGCCTGCCGCGAGGCGCTCGGCAGGCGCCGGCGCCGCGGCGCGCGAGCTCCGCTACTCGGCATCGGGCTGCGCCTCCGGCGCCGCCTGCCGGAACGGCTCAAGGCGCGTGCAGTGCTCGTAGATGCGGCGAACGGCGGGGCAGGACTCGAGCGAACACCTCGCGCGCAGCGCGTTCAGCACCTGCGGCACGAGGACGCAGTCGGCGAGGGTCGGCGACTCCCCGTGACAGAAATCCCCCGGCGCGCCGCCCGCGGCGAGCATGCGCTCCACCGTGAGCAGGCCGAGTGCGATCCAGTGGCGCGACCACTCGGCCCGGCGCTCGGCGCTCACGCCGAGCCGTGACTCGAGATACTGCAGGACCCTCAGGTTGTTGAGCGGATGCACGTCGCAGGCGATGGCGAGCGCGACCGCTCGCACCCGCGCGCGCTCGAGGACGCCGTGCGGCAGGAGCGGCGGCGCGGGATGCGCCTCCTCGAGGTACTCGATGATGGCGAGCGACTGAGTGAGCGCGACCGGCCCCTCCTGCAGCACGGGCACGAGGCGCGCAGGGTGACGGGAGGCGAATGCCTCGCCGTGCTGCTCACCCCCGCCGCGGAGCAGGTGAACCGGGACCGCCTCGTACGGGAGCCCTTTCAAATGGAGCGCGATCCGCACCCGGTAAGCCGCGGAGCTGCGAAAGTACGTGTAGAGCTGGCGCATCGGGTCGGGTCCTCACTTCAGGCGAGCGCAGGCAGCACTCGGCCTGCGGCCTCGCCGAAGCCGATGCGTGCCGCTCCCGGCCGCTCGCACCAGGCGCGGAGGATCACGGTGTCGCCGTCCTCGAGAAACGCGCGCCGCTCCCCGCTCGCGAGGCGCACCGGCTCGCGCCCGCCGCAGGAGAGCTCGAGGAGCGATCCGGCCCCGCCGGGCGGGGGGTCCGATTGCGTGCCGGTCCCGAGGAGATCCCCGGGCCGCAGGTTGCAGCCAGCGACCGTGTGGTGAGTGACCATCTGCGCGAGCGTCCAGTACGCGTGCCGGTAGCTCGCGTGCGAGAGCCGGCAGGGCCGAGCGCCCGCGCGCCGCATCGACTCGGACTCGAGGTGGACCTCGAGCTCGATGTCGAGCGCGCCGCGGCCGCGCACGCCGGGCGAGTCGAGATAAGCAGGCGGCGGTGGGTCCCCTGCAGGCCGCTCCCAGGCGCGGCGAAACGGCTCGAGCGCCTCGAGCGTCACGATCCACGGCGAGAGCGTCGTCGCGAAGCTCTTCGCGAGGAACGGGCCGAGGGGCTGGGACTCCCAGGCCTGCAGGTCCCGTGCCGACCAGTCGTTGAGCAGGCACAGGCCGAAGAGGTGCGAGTCCGCCTCCGCGATGTCGATGCGCGAGCCCTGCGCGTTGCCCGGGCCGACGAACGCGCCGAGCTCGATCTCGTAGTCGAGGCGCTCGCTCGGGCCGAGCTCGGGAGTTACCGCGCCGCGCGCGAGCCGTTGCCCGACCGGCCGGCGAACGGCCTCTCCCGAGACGACGATCGAGGAGGAGCGCCCGTGATAGCCGACAGGCAGCCAGCGGTAATTCGGCAGCAGGGGCCGGTCCGGACGCAGCACGCGGCCGACGGCTGTCGCGTGCTCGATCGAGGTGTAGAAGTCCGTGAAATCGCCGATGCACGCGGGAAGCGCGTACTGCGCCTCGCGCTGCGGCACGAGGCACGCTTGCAGCGCGGCCTGCCCGCGCGCGCCCCGCCTGAGGGATCGCGAGAGCGCGGCGCGCAGCGCCGACCACGCCGCCCGGCCGGCGGCCATCAGATCGTTGAGCGCGGAACCCGCGGCGGCGGCCGCGGCAGCGGC
>JASHTK010000377.1 GCA_030040575.1 Gammaproteobacteria bacterium | reverse complement strand
CGAGCGTCACAACCGCTACTCGGACCTGGAAGCCGTCGAGGCCGCAAAGTCCCGTGAGGGATCCGTGCCGCTCGCGAGGGTGCTCTCGGCCGATCCGAGCGCGCGGCGGCGCGCGCTCAAGGACTTGTTTTTCCGCCTGCCCGGGCGCCCCCTCGTGAAGTTCGCGTACTACTACGGTTGGCGGCGCGGCTTTCTCGACGGCCGCGCCGGGTTCACCTATGCGACGCTGCAGGCGATCTACGAATACCTGATCGCGTGCAAGGGCACCGAGCTCGAGCGCCGGCGGCGCGGTCTGCCGGTCTGACGGCCGATCGAGGAGCTCATGAGCGGGGTCATCCGACGATGAGCAGGGTCATCCGACGATGAGCAGGGTCATCCGACCATGAACGGGGCCGTCCGCTCGGAGCGCGTCGCCCTTCCGCTCATCGGCAGGGCGACTTCCCGGATCGGCTTCGGCACCGCAGGCTTGCTGCGCATCGCGAGCGAGCGCGGCCGCCGGAGCATGCTCGAGGCGGCGCTCGCCTGCGGAATCACCCACTTCGATACGGCGCCGATCTACGGATTCGGCGAGTCGGAGCGCACGCTCGGCCGATTCCTGCTCGGCCGGCGCGACCGGGTCACGCTCACCACGAAATTCGGCCTGCGTCCCTCGCGTCTCGCCGCCCGGCTTGCGGTATTGCAGCGTGTGGGCCGGCTCGTCCTTAAGTCCTCGCCGTCGCTGCGCCGAGTCGCCGTGCGCAATACGGGCGTGCTCTACGCGACGCCGTGCTTTTCCCGGAAGGCCGCGGAGGCGAGCCTCGAGGCGAGCCTTCGAGCCCTGCGGACCGATTACCTCGACTTCTACCTGGCGCATCAGGCCTCACCGGGAGCGATGCCGGATGAGGAGGTGCTCGACTGGCTCGAGGGACTGCGCGGCGCCGGCAGGATCCGCGCGTACGGAATCGCAACGGACTTCGAGCAGGTCGGGTCGGTCCTCGAGCGGCGGCCGCAGCTCTCCCAGGTCGTGCAGTTCGACAGCGACCTCACCCGATCGCGCACGTCGATGCTCGCCGTCCGCCCGGGGCAGCTCCTCATCACCTTCGGCTCCCTGCGCCGCTCGATCGAGCTCTGCCGGGCGCGGCTGCCGGGCACGAGCGCCCTGCCTGATCGCGCCGGGCTCGACGACGAGACGCTCGGGACGCTGCTGCTGCGGGCCGCGGTGCTCGCCAATCCCGATGGCATCGTGCTGATGCAGTCCCGCTCCATCGCCCGCATCGAGCGCAACGTTCGAGCGGCCAACAGCGAGGCGGACGATGAGCGGGTGCGGGCGCTCGCGAGCCTCGCCGCAGCCGCCCCCAGCGCCGGGGGGACCCCGCGCGCCGGAGCGAACCTGTGATCGAGGTGCTCGGCTCGGGGAGTGAGCCCCCGCCGCTCGAGGCGGACCTGTGCATCGTGGGAGCGGGAGCCGCGGGCCTCGCGCTTGCGGCGGAGTTTCTCGATACGCGCTGGCGGGTGATCGTGCTCGAGTCGGGCCTGCACGATCCGGATGCCGCAAGCCGCGACCTCGATGAGCTCGAGTGCGTCGGTCTGCGGCACGACGGCTGGCGCGAGGGCCGCGTGCGCTCGCTCGGCGGCACGACCCGGGCATGGGGCGGGCAGTTGATCCCCTTCCGCACGAGCGAGCTCGAGTGGCGGCCGTGGGTGCCCGGGAGCGGCTGGCCACTCGACCTCGATGAGCTGCAACCCTACTACCGGCGAATCGAGCGGCTGCTCAAGATCGAGGGACCGCCCTACGATGAGGCCATGTGGTCGCGCCTCGGCATGAGCCCGCCCGCCTGGGATGCGGGACAGTTTCGCGTCCGGTTCTCGCAGTGGGCCGCGCTCGGGCGCCGCAACTTCGCGCTGCTGTGGCGGCGCGATCTCGAGCGATCCCGCAACGTCTCGGTGCTGCTCGACGCGACGGCGGTCGCCATCCGGTGCACGCCCGCCGGCGAGCGCTGTGTGTCGATCGAGGCTCGCTCGCGTACCGGAGGCGAGGCGCGCATCCGCGCACGGGAGTTCGTGCTCGCGTGCGGCGGCATCGAGACGGCCCGCCTCCTGCTCGCTTCCCCGAGCCACGACGGAAGCGGGGTCGCGAACCGCAGCGGGCTCGTCGGCCGGTACTTTCAGGACCACGTGTCGTATGTCGCGGGCGAGGTCGAGCCCTCGACGCGTTCCCGCGTGCGGCACCTGTTCGAGCCGCGCTACGTCGGACGGACGATGTACAGCCTGAAGATCGAGCCCACGGACGGCGCCATGCGCGAGCAACGCTGGCTCCATGCGATGGGGCACATCGCCTTTCAGGTCCCGCAGGCTCTCGGGTGGCTCGAGCTGCGGCGCGTGCTGCGGTCGGTGCAGGCGGGGCGGCTCGAGTGGCCCTCGCTCGGGGAGAGTCTCGCCCTCGCGCGCGGGAGCGTGGAGCTCGCCCGGCTCGCGCTCGCCCGGGTGCTCGCGAAGCGGCGGCGCTCGCCCGCCGCGGCGCGCATTCTTCTCATGGTGGATGTCGAGCAGGCGCCGAATCCGGACAGCCGCGTGCTGCTCGGCACGGACCTCGACGCGCTCGGCGTGCCGAGGGCGCGACTCGACTGGCGGGTGACCGATCTCGAGCGGCGCACGCTCGCCGGCTTTGGGCGCAAGCTCGCCGCGGAGCTCGAGCGATGGGGGCTCGGACGGATTCGCCTCGCCGCCGGTCCGGACTTCGACGGGCGCGACACGCTCGGGGCCGCCCGGGATATCTTCCACCACATGGGGACCACCCGAATGAGCCGGACACCCGAGACGGGGGTCGTTCGGCCGGACCTGCGATGCCACGATGTCGTCAACCTCTCCATCGCCGGCGCCTCGGTATTTCCGGCAGGCGGCATCGCGAATCCCACGTTCACGGCCCTCGCGCTCTCGATCCGGCTCGCCGACCACCTGAAGTCGGCCTTGAGTGAGCCGGCCCGCGCGCCGGTGCTGAGGCTGCGAGCGTGAACGATACTCGTCGGGTGCCGAGCCTCGATTTCCGGGCGAACCGCGCCGCGCGCAAGTACGGCCCGCTCGAGCAGCTGCGGCGGATCGGCTGGGCCGCGGGGCGCTGGCTGCTGCGCTTAAGTCCCCGACCCTGCTTCGCGTTTCGGCGTGCCGTGCTGCGGCTCTTCGGGGCGCGGATCGGCGCGCATGTGCACGTCTATCCCTCCACGCACCTCTACATGCCGTGGAACGTCGAGATCGGCGCCTGGTCGGCGCTCGGCGAGGATGTCCTCATCTACAGCCTCGGCAAGGTGACGATCGGAGAGAAGGTGACGCTCTCCTACCGCTCGCACGTGTGCGCCGGCACCCACGACTTCTCCGATCCCGCCCTGCCGCTCGTGAGGCCGCCGGTCACGCTGGAGGACGGAGCGTGGATCGGGACGGAGGCCTTCATTGGCCCGGGCGTGGTCGTCAAAGCCGGCGCAATCGTCGGTGCCCGCGCGGTCGTCGTGAAGGACGTCGAGCCGATGCTCATCGTCGCCGGGAATCCCGCCCGAGTCGTGGGTCGCCGCCCGCATTGACCCTCCGCGCCCGCGCGCGGCCCGGGTGTCACAGCATCGTAAGCTTTCGGCGCTACGCTTTTGCCGGCTCGTGCAGATCGAGAAGCCGGCTCCCGCCGGCCCGGAATTCACCTGATGCGCCAGAGCTCCCGCACGGCGGGAATTTCGCTCGCGATCGCGCTGGCGTGCCTGGCGCTGTATGCACTGCAGCACGACCTCGCGCAGCTGCCACGCACGGCGCTCGTGCAGGGAGGAAGCTCGCTCGCCCTCGCGGCGGCGCTCTCGATCGGCAATTACGCGCTCCGGACCGTCCGCTGGCGGTCGTACCTGACGCTTCTGGGCTACCACCTGCCGTTTCGCTTCGCGGCGCTCACCTACGTGGCCGGATTTGCCTACACCGTGTCGCCCGGGAAGGTCGGGGAGATGGCCCGCGCGCGCTACTACGCGAGGCTGCACGTGCCCTTGTCCGACGTGGCGGCGGCCTTCCTCATCGAGCGGTTGATGGACGTGATCGCGATGATCGTGCTCGCGGCGCTGCTCGTCACGCTCCCGGTGTTCGCGCCGTACCGCGGCGCGGCCTTCGCGGCCGCTCTGCTCGCTGCAGCGGTGCTCGCGGCGCTCGCAGGGCTGCCGTGGAGCGCCATCGCAGCTCGGCTCGAGGCCTCGCCTCATCGGTCGGCCTCGCGGTGGTCCGCCTGGCTGCGGCGCGCGCTCTCGGCCGCAGCCGCCTCGCTCTCCGCGGCGCGGGCGCTGCTCGATCCCGCGGTGCTCGCGTTTGGGCTCGTCATGGCGCTGCTCGCCTGGGGACTCGAGGGCCTCGGGCTCGAGGTGATCAGCCGAGCATTCCCGGCCGCACATTTGAGTCTCGGCGCGGCGCTCGGGATTTACGGCGTGGCGGTGCTCGTCGGCGGGCTCTCCTTGATTCCAGGCGGCCTCGGGAGCACGGAGGCGGTGATGACCGCGCTGCTCGCGGCACATGGCTTTCCGCTCGCGCAGGCGCTGTCCGCGACGCTGCTCTGCCGCCTCGCGACTCTCTGGCTCGCGGTCGGCCTCGGATGGGCCGCCGTGCTCGGGCTGCGCCCGCGAGCGATGCCGGCGGTGGCGCCATGGCGTTAGCCGATCCCGCGCTCGAGCCGCCGCTGTGCGTCGATCTCGACGGCACGCTCGTCCGCAGCGACCTGCTGCTCGAGTCGGTGCTGCGGCTCGTGAAGCGCAATCCGCTGTACCTCATCTGCCTGCCGCTGTGGCTCGCGCGCGGCAAAGCGGCCTTCAAGTCCGAGATCGCCGCCCGGGTGAAGCTCGACCCGGCGCTCCTGCCCTACCACCGAGAGCTCATCGAGTGGCTCGAGGCCGAGCGCGGTCGCGGCCGGGAGCTCTGGCTCTGCACCGCCTCCGATGCGCGGCTCGCGGACGCGGTGGCCCGCCACCTCGGGCTCTTCACCGGCGTGCTCGCGAGCAACGCCCGGCTCAATCTCGCCGGCGAGCGCAAGGCCGAGGCGCTCGCCGCGCGATTCGGGCGCGAGGCGTTCGATTACTGCGGCAACGAGGAGCGCGATCTCGCGGTCTGGCGCACCGCCCGGGCGGCGATCGTCGTGACCACGCGCCGCTCGCTTGCGCGGGAGGTCGAGCGCCACGTGCCGGTGGCAAGAACCTTCGCCACCCCTTCCCATCCGCTGCGGTCGCTGCTGCGCGCGATGCGGCCTCACCAGTGGGTGAAGAACGCCCTCGTGCTCGTGCCCTTGCTCACCGCTCACCAGCTCGGCGACCCCGCGTTGCTCGCGAGGGGACTGCTTGCCGTCGCGGCGTTCTGCCTCTGCGCCTCCTCGGTATACGTGATCAACGATTTGCTCGATGTGGAGGCGGACCGGGCGCATCCGCGCAAGGCGCAGCGCCCGTTCGCGGCGGGGGACCTCTCGCTCGGCGCCGGTCTTGCGTTAGCCGCGGCCCTGCTCGCGGCCGCAGCGCCGGTGGCCGCGCTGCTGCCGGGGCGATTCGAGCTCGCGCTGGCCGGCTACCTCGCGCTCACCGTCGCCTACTCGGTGAGGCTCAAGCGAGTCCTGGTCATCGATGCGGTGGCGCTCGCCGGGCTGTACACGCTGCGCATCATCGCCGGCGCCGGCGCGGCCGGTGTCGCGCTCTCGTTCTGGCTGCTGCTGTTCTCGGTGTTCCTCTTCTTGAGCCTCGCGCTCGTCAAGCGCTATGCGGAGCTCGATGCGCTGCGCCGGCAGCAGCGGCTGCAGGTGGCGGGCCGCGGCTACCGGGTGGACGACCTCGCCGTCCTGCAGAGCTTCGGCACCGCGGCGGGGTATCTCAGCGTCCTCGTCCTCGCGCTCTACATCAACTCCCCGGAGGTCGCCGCGCTCTACCGCCATCCGAAGGCGATCTGGATGCTCTGCGTGCTCGAGCTGTACTGGGTGAGCCGCGTGTGGATGACCGCGCATCGCGGCGGAATGCACGACGATCCGGTCGTCTACGCCCTTCGCGACCGCGTGAGCCTCGGCCTCGGCCTCGTGGCGGCGATCACGCTGCTCATCGCGACGTAGCCCCATGACGTCCCGCTCCGTCTCATCCTGGGGAAACGTCACGCGCGCCGAGCACGCCCTGTACCGGCTGCGCAGCCGCTTCGATCGATTCCCGCAGGTGCCGCCCGGATCGACCGTGCTGCCGTACGGAAACGGCCGCAGCTACGGCGACAGCTGCCTCAATACCGGCGGGGCGCTGCTCGAGACGCGCTCGCTCGACCGCTTCATCCGCTTCGATCGCGACAGCGGCCTGCTCGCCTGCGAGGCGGGTGTGCTGCTCGCCGACATTCTGCGCTTCGCGGTTCCCTGCGGCTGGTTCCTGCCGGTCGTCCCGGGCACGGCCTACGTGACGGTAGGCGGCGCGCTCGCGAACGACGTGCACGGGAAGAACCATCACCGCGCCGGGACCTTCGGCCGGCACGTGCACCGGCTCGAGCTGCTGCGCTCGAGCGGCGAGCGGCGCGTGTGCTCCCTCGAGGAGAGCCCGCAGTGGTTCTGCGCGACGGTCGGCGGTCTCGGCTTGACGGGGGCGATCACCTGGGCGGAGATCCAGCTGCGCCGCGTGCCCGGGCCGGCTCTCGACGTCGAGACCGTTCGCTTCGCCAATCTCGATGAGTTCTTCGCGCTCTGCGATGACTCGGACCGGGAGTTCGAGTACACGGTCTCGTGGATCGACTGTCTCGCGCGCGGCCCACGGCTCGGTCGCGGGCTGCTGCAGCGCGCGAACCACATCGAGAGCCCGTCCCGCGGCCGGCCCGCCGGGCGCAGGCTCTCCGTGCCGTTCGTGAGTCCCGTGTCGCTCGTCAACGCCGCAACGCTCAGAGTCTTCAACACTTTGCACTATCGCCTGCGGCGGACGGCGCGCGCGCGCGGCGTCGCGGACTTTCAGTCGTTCTTCTTTCCCCTCGATCGGCTGCGCCACTGGAACCGCCTCTACGGTCCGCGCGGGTTCTATCAGTATCAATGTGTGCTGCCGGGCGCGGGCGGGCCGGATGCGACGGCGCGGCTGCTCGAGACCGTGGCCCGAAGCGGGCTCGGCTCGTTCCTCGCCGTGCTCAAGCGGTTCGGATCGCTCGCCTCCCCGGGCATGCTCTCCTTTCCGCGCGCCGGCGTGACGCTCGCGCTCGACTTTCCGAACAAGGGCCCGTTCCTCGAGCGGCTGTTCCACGAGCTCGACGAGGTGGTGAGCGCGGCGGGCGGGCGGCTCTACCCGGCGAAGGACGGGCGGATGCCGGGCGCCCTGTTCCGCAGCGGCTACCCGCAGTGGACGCAGTTCGCCCCGTACATCGATCCGGCCTGCTCCTCGAACTTCTGGCGGCGCGTCACCGAGGGCGCTTGAGCGGAACGCTGGTCATCGGCGCCACCTCGGCCATCGCCGAGGCGACCGCGAGGCGGCTCGCCGAGCGCGGCGATCCGCTCTACCTCGTGGCGCGTGACGGGGAGAGGCTTGCCGCGATCGCTGCCGATCTCGCCATGCGCGGCAGCCCGCGTGTCGGCAGCGAGAGGCTCGATGCCAACGACCTCGCAGCTCACGAGGGGATGCTCGACCGCGCGGAGCGCTTCCTCGGCGGCCTCGACACGGTGCTCATCGCGTACGGGACCTTGAGCGATCAGCGGGCCTGCGAGGACTCGGTGGCGCTCACCTTACGGGAGCTGCACACCAACGCGCTCTCCGTCGTGGCGCTGCTCACGCAGATCGCCAATCGCCTCGCGGGGCGCGGCGCGGGAACGATCGCCGTCATCTCCTCGGTCGCCGGCGACCGCGGGCGCCGCGCCAACTACGTCTACGGCAGCGCGAAGGCATTGGTGAGCACCTTTCTCTCGGGGCTTCGCCAGCGCCTGTCGCGCCACGGCGTCGCCGTGGTCACCCTGAAGCCGGGATTCGTCGACACGCCCATGACCGCGGCGCTCGAGAAGGGCTGGATGTGGGCGACGCCCGAGCGGGTCGCCGCGGGCATCGTCAGGGCGATCGACCGGCGGGCCGGCGTCGCATACCTGCCGGCGTTCTGGCGTCCCATCATGCTCGTCATCCGGCTGATTCCGGAGAGGATCTTTCGCACGCTCGAGCTGTGACGCCGCCGCGTGTCATACGCACGTCACGTCTTGAACCTACAGTCCGCCTCGACCCGAGATCAGAATAAGCCGTTCCCCCATGCAGCTCCTCTCCCGCGGCACAGGTCTCGCGGCCGCCGTGGTGTGCGGCTGCCTCGCCGGGGCCGGCTGCGGCGGCGCACAGGCCCGCCACGCAAGCCACATGGCGCGCGGGGAGCGATACCTCGCGGACGGCAATCTGCAGAAGGCCGAGATCGAGTTCCGCAACGCCCTGCAGATCGAGCCGAACAGCGCCGAGACGCGCGTGATGATCGGCCGGGTGGACGAGCAGCTCGGGGATCTGCGGGCGGCCGCCGACATGTACCAGTCAGCCCTCGATCTCGATCCCGCCGATGTGCCCGCGCTCGCAAGGCTCGGCAGACTCTATGTGCTCACCGGGGCAGCCGCGCGGGCGCTCGATCTCGTGCAGCCGGCGCTCGCGCGGCACCCGGACGATCCGCAGCTCTTGACGCTGAGAGGGCTCGCGCGCGCGGCGCTCAAGAATCCCGGCCCCGCGCTCGCCGATGCGCAGCGCGCGGTCGAGCTCTCACCGAGCGACGAGACCGCCGTCGCCCTGCTCGCCTCGCTCGAGGTGGCCGAGCACGAGCCGCAGCGGGCGCTCGAGTTGGTGCGGACGACGCTCGACCGGGTGCCCGATTCGGTGGATCTGCGCCAGATCCTCGCCGAGCTGTACACGAGCGCCGGCGAGCCGCAGCTTGCCGAGGCTGAGCTCGCGCGGATTCTGACGCTTCGACCTGGGGATCTCGCGCCGCGCTTTCAGCTCGCGCTCTTCTATGCCCGCGAGGGGCGGCTCGACGCTGCGCAGCGTGTCTTTCGCGAGGCGATCGCGCTGCGCCCGGGCGAGGACGGCGCGAAGCTCGCGTACGTGCAATTCTTGCTCACCTACCGCTCGCCGGCGGACGCCGAGCGCGCGCTCGCCGATTTCCTCGGGCGCGACGCGGGGGATGAGGCGCTGCGGCTCGCCCTCGGTGCCGTGCAGCAGAGCGAGGGAGAGCAGGAGGCGGCGCTCGCGACTTACCGCCAAGTCATCGTCGATGCCGGCGAGCGTCCCACGGGGCTCACCGCGCGGGACCGCATGGCCGCACTCCTCGCGAACCAAGGCCGGCTCGATGAGGCCTCCGGCCTCGTCGCGGAGGTGCTTCGCGATGATCCGCGCGACAGCGACGCGTTGCTGCTGCAGGCTCAAATGTCGATGGCGCGCCACGACCCCGCCGCCGCCATCGTCGACCTGCGCGCGGTGCTGCGCGATCAACCCCGCTCGATCCCGGTCGAGCAGGCGCTCGCGCGCGCACTCTGGGCGAACGGGCAGACGGCGCTCGCCGAGGAGACGCTGCGCTCGGCCCTCGACCTTGCCCCGGGTAACGTCGATCTGTCCGTCGCGCTCGCAGAGCTCCTCGCCGCGACGAGCCGCGGCGATGCGGCGGTCGCGCTGCTCGATGAGGTCCTGAAGGGACAGCCCGATTCGGTGAGTGCGCTCGCCGCCCTGGCGCGAATCGAGGTCGCGGCGGGTCACGCGCCGCAGGCCGTGGATCGGGTGCGCGCGGTCGCCCGGTCGCAGCCCTCCAATGCGGCACTCGCGAATCTTCTCGGGGAAGCGTACCTCGCGATGCGGGACGACGCATCGGCGGTCGCCCCGCTTCAGCGCGCGACCGAGCTTGCCCCGAAGTGGTGGCTACCCTATCGCAATCTCGCGTCCGCTCAGGTCGCCTCCGGCGACGGCATCGGCGCGGTCCGCACGTACGAGCGGGGTCTCGCGGCGGTGGGACTCGAGCCCGCGCTCGTGGCCGATCTGGCGCGCCTCTACGAGCAGCAGGGGCGGGTCGATGATGCGATCCGGCAGTACGAGAGGCTCTATCAAAGCGATCCGCAGCTGCCGCTGGCGGCAAACAATCTCGCCGTCCTGCTCGCCACCTACCGGCAGGACCGCGCGAGCCTCGAGCGGGCGCGGGATCTCACCGCGGCCTTCATGAGCTCGGAGAATGCGCAGCTGCTCGATACGGCGGGCTGGGTGCGGCTGAAGTCCGGCGAGCTCGGCGAGGCGCTCGCGGCGCTCACGAAGGCGGCCGAGCGCGCCCCGCAGTCCGCGGTCATCCGCTACCACCTCGGCATGGCCCAGCTGCGCGCAGGCGAGCGCGAGGAGGCGCTGAGCAGTCTCAAATCCGCTCTCGCCGGCCCGGAGCACTTTGCCGGGTGGCAGGAAGCGCGCTCGGCGCTCGCGAGCCTCGAGGCGCGGGCGGGCTGAGCCGCCCGCGCCCGACGCCTCGAGGAGCGATCACTTGCCGATCGCGCGGCTCTGCTGATTCTCCTGCTGGTTGAGCGCCTGCTGCTCGGCCTTGGTGATGTGTCCGCCGTTGGTCCTCGCCATCGCACGCTCCTCCCCGCGGATCGTGTGGTCCTCGCGGTGCAGCTGCGCGGCCTGGCGGCCGCTGATCTGACCCGAGCGGCGCTCGTTGCGGATGCGGCGGTTCTGGTTGGCGAGCCGGCGGTTGACCTCCGCGCGGCGCGGATGAGCCTTCTGCCACGGCGTTTGAGCGAGCGCGCCGGAGCCAAGACCGGCGAGGGAGAACCCGACCACGGCGACGGTCAGGAGCTTGCGTACGGAAGTGAGCATTACCATTCTCCTTAAATGTCTGAAGTAGGGGGCGAGATTTCAGCCGGAGGGCCGGCGCTCGGACGTTAACAACGTCATAGCCCGCGAAAGGCGCACGAGCGTTACAGAGAGTTAACGTGCTCTCACCCGCGCGCGAGCGATGTCGAGATCGCCCGGCGTGACATATTCCAGCCGGCGGGCGCTTCAGCTGCGGTCGTTCAGAGTCGCGAGGAACGCGATCACATCGCTGATTTCCGCATCGCTCAGGGCCGGCGCCTCTCCGGGCTGCCGATCGAACGGGGGATCGGACCGGTCGACGTTGCCGCGGTACGACGGCGGCAGATCATCGTAGAGCTCGACACGTCCGCCGCGGTGCGGGTACCAGCGGGCAGGCTCGAGATCGCGCTGCACGTAGAAGCGCAGCACCTCCTCGAGCGTCGTGAAGCGCGCATTGTGGAAGAAATAGTTGCGGCGGGCGGCGTTCCTCAGCGTCGGCGTCTGGAAGAACCCGCAGTACTCCGAGCTCTCGCGAGCGAGATCGGCGCGCAGGGGACCGCAGAGGCCGAGGTCGTAGAACCTCGGGTCGCGGTCCGCCGGAATCGACGGACTGCGCGGCACGCCGATCGCGGCGAAGCGGTAGTCGGTGAACTCGGGGGCACTCGCCCCGGGTCCCGGCGCGCTCGGGTGGCACTCCGCGCAGTTGCCCTTGTCCGGGGAGTCGAACAGCTCGAGGCCGCGCAGCTCCTGCGCCGTGAGCCGGCCCGTGCCTCGCAGATACGCATCGTAGCGGCTGTCGTACGGGTGGAAGCTCGGGTCCTCGAGCTCGAAGCGCGCGAGTGCCTCGGCGGCGAGGGACACGAGCCGCGAATCCTCCTGCAGGACGGTCCGGCTCGCGGCCGCGGCCAGCGCATCCGCCTCGGGGCCCGCGCGCAGCCTTCCGGCGAGCTCGTGCAGGTCGTGGTTCGCCATCTCGCGCGGATCGAGGAGCGGGATCAGCGCTTGGGCCTCGAGCGTGTCGGCCCGCCCGTCCCACATGAGGCCGCCTCCCGGTCCCACATCCTCCGCGTCGTCGCTGGCTCCGAGGTAGAGGTGCCGCGTGAACCGCGGCGCATCCTGCAGATAGCGCAGCGAGGGCACCGCGCGCAGACCCGCGCGGTCTCCCCGGGGGCCGCCGAGCATCACGGGTCCCGCACCAGGCGGGGGCCCGTACGCGTGGCGCGGGTCGTGGCAGCTTGCGCAGGCGAGCTTGCCCGACGCCGAGAGCGTCTTGTCGAAGAACAGCGCCTTGCCGAGGCTTGCCAGCGGCGTGAGCGCGGCCTGCGGCCGCGATCGACCCGCCCGCGGCGCGCCGAAGTCGAACAGCGTCATCAAGTCGCCGATCGCCGGTCCGTTCACGGGGCGATAGGGATCGCCGGGCCGGCTGACCGGGTCGGGCAGATTGTCGCGGCTGCGGCGCGTCAGCGGCCCGAGGCTCCAGTTGCGCTCGATGAACTTCAGGATCGAGACGTGATCGTTGTACGTGTGGTCGATGTGTCCGGGACGGACGAACGGGGAGATGGCGAGGAGCGGGATGCGGGTTCCGTCGCCGAAGAAATCGAGCGTCTGAATGGATCCCGAGTCGAAGTGGCCGCCGCCCTCGTCCATCGTCGCGAGGATGGCCGAGTGCGGCCAGATCTTCGGCTGCGCGCGCACTTCGGTGACGACGTCCCGGAGGAAGTCCTCGAAGCTCACCAGCACGGATTCGCCGGGGTGGCCGCTGCTCAGGATCTTCGGCACGACAAAGGAGACGGCCGGCAGGGTCCCCGCCCTCAGGTCCGCCGCGAAGCTCGCGAGGCCCTTCAGGTGCGAGCGAAGGTGCGGATCCGACATGATCCGCCTCGAGGCGACGAGCGGGTCGCCGAGATAGTTGTACTGTGCCCGCCGCGCGGTGGCGAGATTGATGCGCCCGCCGCGCAGCTCCTCGGCGAGGTCCGCATCGTCGCGGCCTCCGGTGTACCAGCCCCAGCTCACCCCGTGAGCGGCCAGGGCCTCGGCGATCGTGCGGACCGTCTGCGGAGGATAGTTGAAGTTGTGCGGCGCGATCGGCTGCGGATGCCCATCGAGGTCGTAGCCGGGGGCGTAGTTGTTGACGAGGTAGTAGTGCCCGGGCTCGCAGCGGCTCGCGACCCGATGGCGGCGCAGCACCGCGAGGATCGCCGCGACACCCGGTTGCCTCGGATCGGCACACTCGACGTACGAGCCTCCCTGGTACCCGTCGCGGCGATAGAAATTCTCACTCCCTGGGACAGGGTCCGGATCCTCGATCTGGTTGGCGGGCGGCACGGCGGGCGTGCCGACATCAAAGAAGGCCACATCGCCCGTCGCGAGCGCGAAGAAGTTCGCACCCGTGCCACCCATGATGGGCTGGTGGTAGTTGTCGCTCATCGCGTAGCGCCGAGCGAGGTCGAGGAAGACCGGCGCATCTCCCGCCGCGATGTTCACGAACCCCATCGCCTCGCCGCCTTGCCCCGACCGGGCGCGCGTGACTCCCGAGGTGTCCCCGCCCATTCCCGTCTGCACCCCGACCCAGGTGTACAGATCGAGCCTCGCATTGTCGCCGCCGGTCTGCTGCCACATCTGAAAGAAGCGGTGCACCGGATCGCCCGTCGCGGCGCTGAGATCGGCGAGCGTGACCGCAAAGCCGGTGCCGGCCGCGACGCCCGGCCAAGCGACGTAGCGGGTGATCTGAAACGGGCCGGGCGGCAGGTCGCTCGGAAAGCGCGGATCCGGTCCATTCCCGACCACCCGCAGCTGCCGGTTCAGCACGCCGATCAGGGTCGGCTGCGGCAGGAATCGATAGGGACCGGCCGAGCGCGGATCGACCGCGTAGCGCGGCTGCGGAATCGCGCGCGCCTGCAGCGCCCGGGAATACCGCTCGCCCGGCGACCCGTCGGCATGGATGATCCGCTCGGAGAGCAGATCGCGAACGCTCTCGCCCGGGGGCGCAGTGTAAGTCGCGAAGATCGAATCGAAGCTCTGATTCTCCCCGACGACGACGATCAGATGCTCGATGGGGGTCGTCGGCGCGCCGGCCGAGCACACGGCGAGCGGCAGGATGCCGAGGACGGCCGACAGCACTCCGGCCCCGCGCGAGGCCGGCCGCGCCCGCCCCGAGCACGGTGCGCGCAGCCATCCGCCTGCCGCAGAGGAGCGATCCGATCGGCCCATCGAGCTCAAGATATCCCACCGGTGTGACAGCGGCATGGCCCGCGCAGGGGCTCGCGCGCGGCCGGGAGCCGCCGATTGCCCGGGCCGCCGGCATGCGCGTAGCGTATACGAGAGATGCGGCTCTCGGTGCTCGATCAGTCCCCCGTCTCCTCCGGCTCGACGCCGGCCGAGGCGCTTCGCCACACGATCGAGCTCGCGTGCCTCGCCGACCGGCTGGGATACGAGCGGTACTGGATCGCGGAGCATCACGCGACGCAGACGCTCGCAAGCCCCGCCCCGGAGATCCTCATCGCGCGCCTCGGGGCGGAGACCGAGCGCATCCGCATCGGCTCGGGCGGCGTCATGCTGCCGCACTACAGTCCGCTCAAGGTTGCCGAGCAGTTCCGCATGCTGCATGCGCTCTATCCGGACCGGGTGGACCTCGGCATCGGCCGGGCGCCCGGCGGCAGCCCTCTTGAGACCTTCGCACTGCGGCGCGAGCGGCTCGACACCCCGATGCCCGACGACTTCCCCGACCAGCTGGCGGAGCTCATGGGCTTCCTGCACCACGGCTTTGCCCCGCGGCATCCCTTCAGCCGCATCCGCGTCTCGCCCGACATGCCGGGCGCGCCCACGGTGTGGCTGCTCGGGTCGAGCCTGTGGAGCGCCTCGGCCGCGGCCGAGCTCGGCCTGCCGTACGCGTTCGCGCACTTCATCGCGCCGGAGCCGACGCGAGCGGCCCTCGAGCACTACCGCACCCACTTCGAGCCCTCCGCGTATCTACCGGAGCCGCGCTGCATCGTCGCGCTCGGCGCCGTCTGCGCCGAGTCGGACGAGGAGGCGGACCGACTCTCCGCAAGCGTGCGCCTCATGGGGCGCCGGCTGCGCCAAGGCGATCTGCGCCCCGTCCCGACGGTCGAGGAGGCGCAGCGCGAGCTCGCGACGCCCGTCGCGCTCGCATCCGCCGACGCCGGCGAATGGCCGCGACACGTGTTTGGGTCCCCGCGGACGCTCGCCGCGAAGCTCGAGCAAATCGCCGCGAGCCTGCAAGTCGAGGAGCTGATGATCGTCACGATCGTCCACGATCACCGGGCGCGGTTGCGCTCGTACGAGCTGCTCGCGCGCGCGCTCGGGCCGCGGCAGTGATAGAGTTCGCGCACCGGTGAGGGGGAGGGTAGACCTATGATTCGTGAATCGACGTGGCTCACGGCGGCGCTCGCCGCCATGGTGGCGCTCTCGGCGGGTGCGGCGAATGCCGCCACGCACAAGCATGCCGGCATTCCGGCGTACATCACCGCCGCGGTCGCCGATTCGGGGCGGCCCGACGCGGACCGGATGCGCGATGCGAACCGCAAGCCCGCGCAGACGCTCGCATTCTCGGGGATCAAGCCCGGCGATGAGGTCGCCGAGCTCATCCCGGCGGCGGGCTACTACACCCGCATGCTGAGCAAGGTGGTCGGCCCCTCGGGCCACATCTACCTGCTCGTTCCGCCGTCACCCCCGAATGCGCCGCGCCGGCCGGGCCGACCGGACATGATGGACATGGCGAACGCGCTCGCCCAGAACCCGGCGTACCCGAACGTCACGGTGCTGCCGCTCAAGATGTCGGGAGGGTTCGGCTTGCCGCAGCCCGTCGACCTGTTCTGGACCACGCTCAACTACCACGACCTGCACAACATCCCCGGCGCGGACCTCGGGGCGTTCAATCAGGAAGTGCTCGATGCGCTGAAGCCGGGCGGAGTGTATTTCGTCGTCGATCACGCGGCTGCGGCGGGAACCGGCGTGAGCGTGACGCGCAAGCTCCATCGCATCGATCCGGCCGCCGCGCGCAAGGAGATCGAGGCGGCGGGCTTCAAGTACGTCGGGCACAGCAACCTGCTGCGCAACCCGAAGGACCCGCACACGAAGATCGTGTTCGATCCGTCGATCCGGGGGCGGACCGACCAGTTCATCTTCAAGTTCCGTAAGCCTGGGTAGGCGACCCGCCCGCGCCTCAAGTGCCCGCCGGGGCGCGCTCGACCGGCGGGAGACCGTCCGGCGCAAAGCCGAGCACTCGCCCGTAGAACGCGAGCTCGGCCTCGAGCGAGCGCACGATGCTCGAGGCCTGGCGAAATCCGTGCTGCTCACCCTCGAACTCGAGGTAGGCGACCGGAACGCCCTTGCGCTCGAGCGCCGCGACGATTGCGCGCGACTGGCTCGGCGGAACCACCTGGTCCTCGGCGCCCTGGAAAGTGATGAGCGGAGCGCGGAACGAGTCGAGGTGACGGATCGGGGCGCGCGCCTCGTAGAGCGCCCGGCCCTGCGGCAAGGGCGCGACGAGCCGGTCGAGGTAGCGGCTCTCGAACTTGTGCGTGTCGCGGGCGAGCGCTTCGAGGTCGCTCACACCGAAGTAATTGGCGCCCGCCTGGAACACGTCGTGGAACGCGAGCGCCGCGAGCACGGTGAAGCCTCCGGCGCTGCCGCCGCGAATGGCCGTGCGGCGCCCGTCGACACGTCCGGTATCGACCAGGTACTTGACGCTGGCGACGACATCGCCGACATCGACGATGCCCCAGTTCCCCTCGAGCCGTTCGCGGTACGGACGGCCATAGCCGCTGCTGCCGCCGTAGTTCACATCGAGCAAGGCGAAACCGCGCGAGGTCCAGAACTGGGTCGCGAGACTCAACTCGGGCTTCGAATGGCTCGTCGGGCCGCCGTGCACCTTGACGAGGAGCGGCGGCCGCTCGCCCTCCGGGGCGCAGAAATCGGCGTTGCGAGGAGGATAGAAGAATGCGTGCGCCGTGAGTCCGCCCGCGGTCGGATACTCGATCGGCTCGGCGACGGAGAGATACCGGGCGTCGATCTGCAAATCACCAGGCGCCCGCACGACCCGGTGGCGTCCCGCCGCGAGATCGACGCTGACCACCGCCGGCTCCTCGACCGCGGAGGCGGCGATGGCGATGACCGTTCCGGGTGACCCCCGCTCGATGCTCGACCACCCGACGAGCGGCAGGTCGAGCTCCCGCACGGAGCCCGAGTCGAGGCTCACGACGGCGAGCCGGTCTCGCGCGGCGATGCCGTAGCGCACGACGGCGCGGCCGTCTCCCGTGAGCGCGTAATTCGATTGACCGAGCGTCCAGAGCGGGGTCGCGAGCTCCGCCTCGATCGAGAAGACCGGCTCCACTCGATCGCCGCGCCATCGATGAAGGTTCCACCAGCCGGATCGGTCGGAGATGAAATAGAGCGTGCCATCGGCATCCCAGCGCGGCTCCACCACCGACTCGCGCGGACCTCCGGCGATGGCCCTCACACCGGTGAGCCCCGCCGGCGTCCACTCCGCGACATAGAGCCGCGTCGCATCCCACGGCATGTCGGGGTGGCTCCAGGCGATCCAGGCGAGGCGCCGGCCATCCGGGCTCAGTCGGGGATAGGCGACGAAGTCGCTGTCGCCGAAGAGCACGGCCCCCGCGCTCTCCCCGCCGGCCGCCCCGCTCCTGGCAGGCGAGGCGTCGCCCGCTCGACCGGAGGCGCTCACGTCGAGTGCGACGATCGCGTTTCTCGGCTCTCCCCGGCCCGTATGGTCCTCGCGGACGCCGATCAGGTGAGTCCCGGAGGGGTCGAGCTCGAAGTCGGCGTAGCGGTATCCCTCGGGAGTGAGCGCGACGGGCACCCCGGTGCCCTGCACGTAGAGCCGCTGATCGGGATAGTGAGCAAAGTAGATCCGGTCGCGGCCGAGGCAGTACGGCCTGCCGCCGTACTCGTGCACTCGGGTGCGCGCGTTGAAGCCCGGGGGCGTCTTCTCGATGATGTCGCCGCGGGATCCGGGCGTGACGCCGCTGCGCGACGCGGGCGTCACGATCACGTAGCGTCCGCCCTCGGCTGGCCGGCTCTCCACCCAGTAGGGCACCCCGTCCGAGACCTGCACGAAGCTCAGCGTCACGGCCGAGCGCGCCAGATCGGCCGCCGCGATCGGGGAGCGCCAGGTTCCATAGGGCGAACGAATCATGGGGGTCATGCTCCTTCAACCCGGGGGCTCGGCTAGTAGCCGACGGCCTGTCCGGTCTCGTTGCGGTCATCGCTCGCGCCGAGGCGCTCGCCGGTCGCGAGGTCCACCTCGATGCACTCGCCGTCGCCGCGGTCTCCATAGCCGATCCGGTACCCCGACTCCTTCAGGAGGCGAACCGTCTGCGGCGAGAAGCGGTTCGCCTCGAGGAAGATCGGCTCGGGCATCCACTGCTCGTGAAAGCGCGGCGCATCGACCGCCTCCTGGATGTCGAGTCCGTAGTCCTCGACGCCGAGGAGAATGTTGGCGACCGTCGTGATGATCGACGGCCCGCCGGGCGTTCCGAGCACGAGCCACAGCTTGCCGTGCTTCAGGACGATCGTCGGGGTCATCGAGGAGAGCGGTCGCTTGCTCGGAGCAATGGCGTTCGCCGACCCCTGAACGAGCCCGAACATGTTCGGCGCGCCGGGCTTCGCGGCGAAATCATCCATCTCATCGTTGAGGAGGAACCCGAGCGGACCGACCGTGACCTTCGAGCCGAACTCGCCGTTGAGCGTCGTCGTGACGGCGACGGCATTGCCCTCGGCATCGACCACCGAGTAGTGCGTGGTCTCGCCGGATTCGTGCCCGGGCCCGAGGATCGGATGCCGGGCCGCGTACTGCAGCAGGTCCGGAAAGGTCGCGGGGCGCACGAGCGATGCGTTGTCGCTCGCCCGGACCGGGTCGATCGAGCCCCGCCACGCCGCCGCGTAGCGCTTGTCGAGGAGCTCCCTCACCGGTGCGCCGCCGAAGTCCGGGTCGCCGAGGAACTGCGCGCGGTCGAGGAAGGCGCGTCGATACGCCTCCGCGATGAGGTGAATCGAGCGGGCGGAGTCGAGCCCGGCCGCGCCGAGATCGAAGCCCTCGAGGATGTTGAGCGCCTCGATGAGCGCGATGCCGCCCGACGAGGGCGGCGGAGCGCTGATCACCTCGAGATCGCGATAGGTGCCGCGCACCGGGACGCGATCCCGCACGGTGTAGTCCGCCAAATCGCGCGCGGTGATGAGGCCGCCGCCGCGCTCGATGAAGGCGGCGATCTCGCGCGCCATCGCTCCGGTGTAGAAATCGTCCGGGCCGGCAGCGATGCGCTCGAGCGTGCGAGCGAGCTCGGGCTGCCTGAACCGATCGCCCGGCCGCCATCCCCGGCCCGCGTTCTGGAAGATGCGTCTCGAGTCGGCGAACCGAGCGAGCCCGCGGTCGAGCGACATCAGGCGCGCAGCGGCTGAGCCGAGCGCGTAGCCCTCGCGCGCAAGGCGGATGGCGGGCGCCAGCACGCGCGCGAGCCCAAGCTTGCCGAAGCGCCGCTCGGCGTAGACGAGACCCTTCACCGATCCCGGCACGCCGACCGCGAGATACCCCACGCGGCTCAGGCCCGGAACGATATCTCCGCGCGCATCCTGATACATGCTCGCGGTCGCCTTGCCGGGCGCCGTCTCGCGGAAGTCGATGAAGTGAGTCTTCCCGTCGCGCAAGCGGATGAGCATGAATCCTCCGCCGCCCAGATTGCCGGCCGCGGGGTTGACCACCGCGAGCGCAAATCCGGTCGCGACCGCCGCATCGACGGCGTTGCCGCCGGCCCGCAGCATCTCGATGCCGGCCCGCGAGGCGAGCCCGTCGATGCTCACCACCATCCCGTGCCGCGCATGCACCGGATGCAGGCTTCCCCCGGCGAGCGATAGAGGGGAAACCGCAAGAGCGGCGAGCACGAGCAAGGCGCGCGGGCGAGGGTTCACGAGGAGGTCCGATAGCGTCGCGAGAGCGCGAATTATAGCCGCGGCGCGCAGGTCGCCGCTTGGCTCTGCGAGCCGACCGGTCTAGACTGGGCCCCGACAGTCGGACGTCCACATCAACAAGAAGCTTCCGCGCAATCACCATGACGCACTCGCTCCTGCGCTCCGCGCTCTGCGCGCCCCTGTTTGCATGGCTTGCGATGGCGGGCGCATGGGCCGACGACGCTCCGACTGCGGACAGCACCGCCGCGTCCGCCGGCGGGAGCGTCGAGAACTCGGTCGTCAAGATCTTCGCCACGGTGAGTTACCCGAATCCCTTCAGCCCGTGGACCAAGGAGCCGCCGCGCGACATCACCGCCTCCGGAGTCGTCATCGAGGGCGATCGGATCCTGACGAATGCGCATGCCGTGGTGTACGCGAGCGACATTCAGGTCCAGGCGACGAAGGAGGGCGACAAGGTGCCGGCGACGGTCGCGGCCGTGGCGCCGGGGATCGACCTCGCCGTGCTCAAGCTCGATGATCCCTCGTTCTTCCAGAAGCATCCGCCCATCGCGCGCGCGGGCACGCTGCCGCGGATCAAGGACGCGGTGCTCGTTTACGGCTTTCCGGAGGGCGGGGACTCCCTCTCGATCACCAAGGGAATCGTCTCGCGCATCGAGTTCGTCCCTTACAACTATCCGACCTCGGGGCTGCGCATCCAGATCGACGCTGCCATCAATCCCGGCAACAGCGGCGGGCCGGCGATTGCGGGCAACGAGATGATCGGACTTGCCTTCAGCCGCTTGGGCGGCGACGCCGAGAACATCGGCTACATCATTCCCGATGAGGAGATCGACCTGTTCCTGCGAGGCGTCGCGAGCGGCGAGTACCGCGGCAAGCCGGGCCTCTACGACCAGCTGCAGACCCTCGAGAACCCCGCGCTGCGCACGTTCCTGAAGCTCGACCCCTCCGTCACGGGCGTGGTGGTGCATCAGCCCGCCCGCGCCGACCCGACCTATCCGCTCAAGGAATGGGACGTCATCACGCACATCGGCGACACGCCGATCGACGATCAGGGGATGATCGATCTTGCGCCCGACGTGCGCCTGAGCTTCCTCTATCTCGTCCAGAAGATCGCAAGGGATGGCAAAGTCCCCCTGACGATCGTCCGGGACGGCAGGACGAGGCACGTCGAGGTGCCCGTCCCGCCCGAGCGGCCACTGCTCATCCGGCAGCTCGTGGGAGATTATCCCTCCTACTTCATCTACGGCCCGCTCGTCTTCTCCACGGCCACCTCGATCTTCGTCGGCTCGCTCAACAACAACGCCCGCCTCTTGAGCGGGCTCGCCTTCGTCCGCAGCCCGCTCGTGACCGAGCGCGGTGATGCGCCGAGCCCCGAGCGCGAGGAGCTCGTCGTGATCTCCTCGCCGTTCTTTCCGAGCCGGCTCGCGGATGGGTATTCCAATCAGGCGGGCTCGGTCGTCTATTCCGTCAACGGAACCCGCATCCGCAGCCTCGCTCAGCTCGTCGCGCTGCTCCGCGACCTGAAGGACGACTTCGTCGTCATCGAGTTCGACAGCCGTGGCGGGGAAGGCATGGTCTTTCCGCGCAAGGAGATGGTCGCGGCGACCGAGGAGATCCTCATGGACAACGGCGTGCGCGCCCAGGGCTCGCCCGACATGATGGCGATATGGCAAGGAAAGGCCGCAAACTGACCTCGGCGGCCGCGGCGAGCGCGAGGCAGCGCCGCGTCACCACGGCACGTCTTCAGGAGATGAAGGCCCGCGGCGAGAAGATCGCCGTGCTCACCGCGTACGATTTCGCCTTCGCCCGCCTGCTCGACGCCGCCGGGCTCGACGTATTGCTCGTCGGCGACAGCGCCTCGAACGTCATCCACGGCCACGAGACCTCGGTCCCCATCACGCTCGATCAGATGATCGATCACGCGGCGGCCGTCGTGCGCGGCGTGGAGCGGGCCCTCATCGTGGTGGACATGCCGTTCGGCACCTACCAGAGCAACAGCCAGCTCGCCCTGGAGAGCGCGGTGCGGATCATGAAGGAGTCGGGCGCGCACAGCGTGAAGATGGAGGGCGGTGACGTGATCATCGAGAGTGTCCGGCGCGTCGTCTCGGCGGGCATCCCGGTGATGGGCCACCTCGGACTCACTCCCCAGTCGATCTACAAGTTCGGCAGCTACACCGTGCGCGCGACGGACAAGGGCGAGGCCGAGCAGCTGATGCGGGACGCGCTGCTGCTGCAGGAGGCCGGGTGCTTCGCCGTGGTGCTCGAGAAGATTCCCGCCGGCCTGGCGGCGAGCGTCGCGAAGCGGCTCGCGATCCCGATCATCGGCATCGGCGCCGGCGCGGACGTGGACGGGCAGGTCCTCGTGACCCACGACATGCTCGGTCTCAACCGCGAGTTCTCGCCGCGCTTTCTCCGCCGCTACGCCGAGCTGCACGAGGTGATGTCCGACGCGTTCCGGCGGTACGTGGCGGACGTGAAGTCGAGCCGGTTTCCCTCGGCGCAGGAGAGCTACTGAGGGCTCATCCGACCGGCGCCGCCCGCCAATCCACTGAAGAGGAATTCCCATGGCATTCTCCCTCTACGCTGCCACGGTCCCGAGCTGCCAGCAGATCCTCGGATCCCTTGCCGGTCTGCTCGTCAAGGCCGAGGCCTTCGCGAGCGAGAAGGCGATCGCGCCTGGTGAGATCATCCAGGCGCGCCTCGCGCCGGACATGCTGCCGTTCGCCTACCAGGTGAAGTCGGCCGCCGTCCACTCGCTCGGGGCCATCGAAGCCGTGCGCAAGGGCGTGTTCTCGCCCGACATGGCTCCCTCCCCCGAGACGTTCGCGGCGCTCGAGGCGCGGGTCGCCGAGACGATCGCCGCGCTCGCGAAGGTGAGCGCCGCCGAGGTCGACGGATTCATCGGGCGCGACGTGCGCTTCTCGTTCGGCGAGCGCCACGTGGACTTCACCGCCGAGCAATTCCTGCTCTCCTTCGCGCAGCCGAACTTCTACTTCCACGCGACGACGGCGTACGCCATCCTGCGCTCGAAGGGCGTCGCGATCGGCAAGCGCGACTTCATGGGCAAGCTGCGGTCGAAGTGAGCTCGACCCCGGCGGGCACCGGGGAGCGAGCCGTCAGCGCATGAGCTCGAGCGGCCTCGGGAGCTTGGCGAGGAGCTCCTCGGCGAACTGCGCATCGATGTGAAAGAACGCGAGGCGCGCGGGTCGATCGGCGCGGTTCTCCCAGGCGTGGTTCGTGCCGCGCTGAACCACGACGTCACTTTTCCTCAACGTCACCTCGCCGTCCTCGAGGATCAGGACGACCTCTCCCTCGATCACCACGACGTAGTCGAGAGTCCTCGTCCGGTGCATCGCGGTGCGCTTGCCGCCCTCGCTCGGCGGATACAGGTCGATGAGGCGCAGGAGGTGGCCGGAGGCGGGCATGATCGTGAACTCGCGCTCGTTCGGCTCGCGCACCTCGGACGTGAGCGGCGGAACGGCTTGCGAGGCGCTCCAGATCTCGATGAACTCGGCGCCGACGGCGCGGCCTCGCATCGGGTGATGCTGCGGAGGCGGTCCGTCGGACACGACGACCGACTTGCCGTCTCGGTCGTGACCGGTGACGACGCGTCGAACGGGCTCGGTCACTCGATGCCCAAGAGCTAGGGGCCGACGTTCAGAAACTGAACCAGCGCCGTCCCATCGGGCGCCGTCCGAGCCGCACCGGCCACCCGCGCGCCGGGCTTCACGAGCGAGGCATCGCCTGTCCCGATCAACGTGATCCGGGTTCGGGGCGACACCTCGATCGTCTGCGCGCCGCCTCGGTACGTGATCCGCAAGGTCACGCGGCCCGCGCCGCCCGCAGCCGTCTGCACGCTGCCGTTGGTCATCGTGATGTTGCCGTTCGTCATCGTGGTATTCGGGCGGCCCATCGGGTTGTGGCCCTCGCCGACGCCGCGCATGCTCTCGGGGAAGATGTGGCACTCGGTCGCGTGGAGCCTGCCGTGCGACTCGACGGCCGTGCAGCCGACGAATTTTCCGGCGGCAAGGTCCGCGATCGCGCCGGAGCGGCTGGTCATGATGCGGACCGAGTCGGCAAGACGGTAGGTCGCCGTCGTGCCGCCCGGACCTGTGATCCGGAAGTCCTGCCCCTCGACGACGCCCACCGTTCCCGCGAAGGGCTTCAAGCCGAGCATGGGATTCGCGGGCCCCGTCTGGGAGAAGGCCGGCAACGCGAGCCCGACCGCACACGCGCCGAGCAGGAGAATTCTGGTTCGCATGAGGAGCCCCCGCGGATCGATCAACGGCCCGACCCGTCGGAGCGGATGATAACGCCGCGGCGGCAGGCAGCGCGAATGCCCCATCGGTGCCGATGCGAGCGCTCGTCACACCGCGCGCTGCATCGCGACCAGGTCGAGCCAGCGATCGAACTTGCGGGCGACCTGCCGGAAGGTGCCGACCGGCTCGAAGCCGAGCCGCTCGTGGAGGCGGCAAGAGGCCGTCGCCTGCGAATCGATCAATGCGATCATCACGTGCATGCCGAGCGCGGCGGCGCGCGGGAACAGGGCCTCGACGAGTGTGCGGCCCGCGCCCCGCCTGCGGCGGTCGGCCCGGACGTGGACGGTGTGCTCCACCGTGAACCGGTAACCCGAGCGGGAGCGCCACTCGCCAAAGCTCGAGAAGCCGAGGACCTCGTCTCCGGAGTCGGCGACCAGCACGGGGAACCCGCGCCGGCGGCGCTCCTCGAGCCAGGCCTGTCGCTCCTCGAGCGTCGAGGGGCGCTCCTCGTAGATCGCCGTCGTGGTCGCCACCACGTCGTTGTAGAGGGCGAGGATCTGCGGCAAGTCCGCGTCCGTGGCGTCGCGAATCAGCATGGCGGCTCTCGGTGGCGCGAGGGGAGTGTGTATGATATTCGCGGGCGGACCATTGCATGGCACGAAGGCTCGAGAAGCT
>JASHTK010000376.1 GCA_030040575.1 Gammaproteobacteria bacterium | reverse complement strand
CGCCACAGGCGGCGCCGCCTGCGCAGCAGCCGAGCGCGCCCGCCCGGCGCGCGGCCGCCGTGAATGCCCCGCAGCGAGCCGCGCCTGCACCCCCGCCGTTCACGTACGCCGAGGTGGTGCAGCTCGCACGCGAGCGTGCCGCGCATCCTTACCGCGATCGCTCCCCGCCGCTTCCGGCGAGTCTCACGCACCTCACGTACGATCAGTACCAGGAGATCCGCTTCCGCACGCGCTTTGCGCTCTGGCGGGGCCAGTCGCTGTTCGAGGTGCAGCTGTTTCACCGCGGGTTCAACTTCGACCGGCGGGTGGAGATCTCGGAGGTGGTGAGCGGCGTCGCCCGTCCGATCGCTTACAGCCCGAGCTGGTTCGACTTCGGTCGGCTGGATTCGATCGCGAGACATCTGCCGCCGTACCTGGGCTTCGCCGGGTTTCGCATCCACTACCCGCTGCAGACTCCCGCGTACAAGGATGAGCTGATCGTGTTTCTCGGCGCCTCCTACTTTCGCGTGCTCGGCCGCAACGCGGTCTACGGCCTCTCCGCGCGCGGCCTCGCCATCGATACGGCCTCGACGCGCGGCGAGGAGTTTCCCTGGTTCACGGATTTCTGGCTCGTCAAGCCCGGCCCGGCGGACCGCACGCTCACGCTCTACGCGCTGCTCGACAGCAAGAGCCTCACCGGCGCCTACGAGTTCGACGTGGAGCCGGGCGGGGTCACGCAGGTGACGGTGACCGCGGAGCTGTTCCCGCGCAGGCGGATCGCGAAGCTCGGCATCGCGCCGCTCACCTCCATGTTCCTCTACGGCGAGGACCCCTCCGGTCATCGCTTCGATGACTATCACCCGGAGCTGCACGACAGCGACGGGCTCATGATCGAGCGCGGCGGCGGCGAGTGGATGTGGCGGCCGCTCGTGAATCCGCGGGAGCTCGCTGTCAACCGCTTCATGGACCAGCATCCGCTCGGCTTCGGTCTTGTCCAGCGCGACCGGGACTTCAATCATTACGACGACGTCGGAGCCGAGTTCGAGCGCCGCCCGAGCTACTGGGTGCAGCCGCTCGGGGACTGGGGCCAGGGCGGCGTCGAGCTCGTCGAGATCCCGACGGACGAGGAGATCCACGACAACATCGTTGCGTACTGGGTGCCGTCGCAGCCGATCGACGCCGGCAAGCCGCTCGTATTCAAGTATCTGCTGTCCTCGTACCTGCACTCGCCCGTCTGGCCGCCGGGTGGCCGCGTCGTCGCGACGCGCACCGGCGACTACCCCGGCTCGGGGACCGGAGCGGGCAGCACGGACAGCGCGCGCTGGGTCATGATCGATTACGCCGGCGGCGACCTCGACGGGCTCGCGGACTCCCAGCCCGTCGCGGCGAGCGTCACGGCGAACGGCGGGCGCGTGGATCGGGTGAGCGTGCAGCGCCTGCCGGAGACGGGCGCATGGCGGGTGACGTTCCGAGTCAGGCCCAACGATCCGAGCCAACCGGTCGACCTGCGGTGCTACCTCGCCCTGTACGGTGAGGCGCTCACCGAGACGTGGATCTACCAGCTCGCCTCTTGAGGAATCACGTCATGATCGACCGTCGCTCGAGGAACCGTGCGCGCCGCCGCCGAGCCGCATTCTTCGGACTGACGCTGCTCACGAGCGGGCTGGCGAGCTTCGTGCTCGAGGACATCCTCGACGCCAACGGGATCTCGCCGCTCGAGGCCGTGGGCCTCGTGCTCTTCTTCGGCCTGTTCACCTGGATCGCGGGCGCGTTCTGGACGGCGGTCGCGGGGTTCGCGGTCCGGCTCGCGGGCGGCGACGCCCGGGTGATCCGCGCCGGAGAGGCCGCGGGTCTTGCGGTGCGCGGGCGCGTCGCCCTCGTCATGCCGGTCTACAACGAGGACCCGGCGCGCGTCTTCGCGGGCATCGAGGCGGTGTGGACCTCGCTCGCGGCGGAGCCCGAGCAGGCGGCGTTCGACCTGTTCATCCTCTCCGACACGCGCAAGAGCGACATCGCCGCGGCGGAGGAGTCCTCCTGGGGAGCGCTCATCGCGCGCCACGGCGCCGCCGGCCGGGTGTTCTACCGCCGGCGCGCCGAGAACACGGGCCGCAAGTCGGGCAACATCGCCGACTTTGTCCGGCACTGGGGCGGCGCGTACACGCACATGATCGTGCTCGACGCGGACAGCGTCATGACCGGGCACGCGCTCGTCACGCTCGCCCGGCTGATGGACGCGCATCCCGAGGTCGGCATCATCCAGACGGCCCCCCTGCCCGCCGGCCGCGACACGCTCTTCGCCCGCGTGGTGCAGTTCGCGGCGCGCCTGAACGGGCCGATGCTCTCGAGCGGGCTGGCGTACTGGCAGCTCGGCGAGAGCAACTACTGGGGCCACAACGCGATCGTGCGCCTCGCGCCCTTCGCGAAATTCTGCGGGCTGCCGCACCTGCCGGGCGGCGCCCCGTTCGGCGGGGAGATCCTGAGCCACGACTTCGTCGAGGCGGCGTTCATGCGCCGCGCGGGCTACGAGGTGTGGCTGCTGCCGGACCTCGAGGGCAGCTGGGAGGAGGTGCCCTCCAACATCATCGACTTCGCCGCGCGCGACCGGCGCTGGGCGCAGGGCAACTTGCAGCACAGCAACGTCCTCACGATGCACGGGCTGCACTGGGTGAGCCGCCTGCACATGGTGACGGGCATCCTCTCGTACGCGACCTCGCCCATCTGGTTCGCCGTGCTGATCTTGAGCTCGGTCCTCACCTGCCAGGCGGCGCTCCACCCGCATCACTACTTCGAGGCGGGGATGTACTCCCTGTTTCCGAGCTGGCCGGAGTACCGCGACGGGGAGATCGACATCCTGCTCGCGGGCACGATCGTCGTGCTGCTCGCCCCGAAGCTGCTCGGCTTGACGCTGGCGCTCGTGCAGCCCGCGCGGCGGCGCGGCTTCGGCGGGGGGGCGCGCCTCGGGGCGAGCCTGCTCCTCGAGCAGCTCTTCAGCGTCCTGCTCGCCCCGCCGATGATGGTGTTCCACTCGACGTTCGTGATCTCGACGCTCGCCGGAAAGCCGGTCACCTGGAACGCGCAGGAGCGGGGCGACCGGGGGGTGAGCCTCCTCGAGGCGCTGCGGCGGCACAAGTGGCACATGCTCCTCGGGATCGCCTGGGGCGCGGCGATCCTGCTCATCGCGCCGCGGTTCATCTGGTGGATGACCCCGGTCCTCCTCGGACTGCTGCTGTCCGCCCCGCTCACGGCGATCTCGAGCCGCGCGGGGGTAGGCCGCTTCGCCCGCCGCCTCGGGCTCCTGCTCACTCCGGAGGAGGTCGCGCCGCCGCGGGAGCTCGCGCTGGTGCAGGCGCCTGCCGAGCGGCTTGCGCTCCACGCCTCGGTCGCGGGCCGGGAAATGCTCCCGGCGGCCGTTCCCGCGCCGGCGCCGCTCGCGATGGAGGCGGCACCGCCCGTTCATGCGCGCTGGCGCGGCGCGCTCGCGAGTCCGTTTCGATCCGCCGTGGCGCCCCTCGCGGGCACCCGAGGCGAGCCCCTCAGCCGGTAGCTTGGCGCGCGCAGGCGCTCGCCTGCAAAGATTCTGTAGCACTCCTCGGATACCGTTTCTCATCGGAGGAACGGGCCGCGCCAGGGGAGAGCCGATGAGTGCGCCGCGAGAGCAACGAGCCGAATGGCTCGATCCGCAATTCTGGGATCGACTGGAGCGCCTGGAGAGCCGGCATCGACAGGTCCGCTCCGACCACGAATCCGCCCGGCGCGGGCTCGACAAGGCGGACCCGCGGGCGAGCGAGGAGATCCGCGACGCGTGGCGCCGGTACTGCGATGTGATCGCGGAGCTCGATCGCACGACGGCCGAGTTCGATGCGCTCTGCCGGAGCGCATCCTGAGCCGACCCGATGCCCGCGACGAAGCTGCTGTCGCGCCGCATGCTGGCGCAGTTGAGCGCGCTCGAGGGGGGCGTGCACGAGGCGGTCGCGCACCGCAACACGGCGCTTAGGATCCTCCTCGCGAGCCGCAGCGCGACGACCGCCATCGCGCAGCGGGAGTTCTGGCTCGAGTTCTTCTCGCTCGATCAGGAGTACCGCGTCGCGGTGCACCGGCTCGCGCAGTTCTGCATCAAGCATCGGGTGGATCTGCGGCGCGATGAGCGAGCCGGCAGGCGGGGCATGCCGTGACGAAGCGGGCGCTCATCACGGGGATCACCGGTCAGGACGGCGCCTATCTCGCCGAGCTGCTGCTCGAGAAGGGCTACGAGGTTCACGGCATGAAGCGCCGGGCCTCGCTCTTCAACACCGAGCGCATCGACCACCTCTACGAGGATCCCCACGCCTCCGGCGTCAGGCTCCACCTGCACTATGGCGATCTCACCGACGCGACGAACGTCCTGCGGGTGATCCAGCAGGTGCAGCCGGATGAGATCTACAACCTCGCCGCGCAGAGCCACGTGCAGGTCTCGTTCGAGACTCCGGAGTACACGGCGAACGCCGATGCGCTCGGGACCCTCAGGATCCTCGAGGCCGTCCGGATCCTGCATCTCGAGGGGCGGGTGCGCTTCTACCAGGCGGCCACCTCGGAGATGTTCGGCAAGGTTCAGGAGTCCCCGCAGCGCGAGACCACGCCGTTCTACCCTCGCTCGCCCTACGGCGTCGCGAAGGTCTACGCCTACTGGATCACGGTCAATTACCGGGAGGCCTACGGGCTTTACGCTTGCAACGGCATCCTCTTTAATCATGAGTCTCCGATCCGCGGCGAGACGTTCGTCTCGAGGAAGATCACCCGCGGCCTCGCGCGCGTCGCCGAGGGGCTGCAGGCGTGCATTTGGCTCGGCAATCTCGACGCGCGGCGCGACTGGGGTCACGCGCGCGACTACGTGGATGCCCAGTGGCGCATCCTGCAGCAGCCGACGCCGCAGGACTTCGTGATCGCGACCGGGACGCAGCATTCGGTGCGGGAGTTCGCCGAGCAGACGGCGAGTCTGCTCGGCATGCGCCTCGAGTGGCGCGGCGAGGGGCTCGAGGAGACGGGCTTGGACCGCAGGAGCGGCCGGACGGTGATCCGCGTCGATCCGCGCTACCACCGGCCCGCCGAGGTGGACACGCTCCTCGGGGACGCCTCCAAGGCGCGGCGGGAGCTCGGTTGGTCCCCGACCGTGAGCTTCGACGAGCTCGTGCGGGAAATGGTTCAGTCGGACGTCCAGCTTGCGCGGCGCGACGCGCTGATGGCCCGCGAGGGTTACCGGGCGGCAATGCCCCACGAGTAGCCCATGGAGCTCGCGAGCCGCATCTTCATCTCCGGCCACCGGGGCCTCGCGGGCTCCGCCATCGAGCGGCGCCTGAAGCTCGAGGGATTTCGCGACATCATCGTGCGCACGCGCGCGCAGCTCGACCTGCGCGACCAGGCCGCCGTGGACGACTTCTTCGCCAGCGAGCAGCCGGACTACGTGTTCCACGCCGCCGGCGTCGTCGGCGGAATCCAGGCGAACCGCTCGCGCCCCGCGGATTTTATCGCCGATAACCTGCAGATGGCCGTCAACGTCGTGGACTCCGCGTGGCGCAACGGCGTCGCGAAGCTGCTGTTCCTCGGCTCGAGCTGCATCTACCCGAAGCTCGCGCCGCAGCCGCTCAAGGAGGAGTCCCTGCTCAGCGGGCCGCTCGAGCCCACCAACGAATGGTATGCCATGGCGAAGCTCGCCGGCCTGAAGATGTGCCAGGCGTACCGGCGACAATTCGGCTTCGATGCGATCACGCTCCTGCCGACCAATCTCTACGGACCCGGTGATCATTTCGACCTCGAGAGCGCGCACGTGCTGCCGGCGCTGCTGCGCAAGATCGACGAGGCGCACGCCGCGCGCGCGGATTCCGTCGTCGTGTGGGGCTCGGGCACGCCGCGGCGGGAGTTCCTCTACGTGGAGGACCTCGCCGATGCGTGCCTGTTCGCCATGCGCCACTACGACGGGGAGCAGCCGCTCAACGTCGGGTGGGGGACGGATCTGACGATCGGGGAGCTCGCCTTGGAGCTTGCGCGCGTCGTGGGCTTCGAGGGCCGCTTCGAGTTCGATCGGACGAGGCCCGATGGGACGCCGCGCAAGGTGCTCGACACCTCGCGCCTCGCGGCGCTCGGCTGGCGGCCGCGAGTGGACCTCGCGACCGGGCTCGAGCTCACGTACGACTGGTACCGGCGCAGCACCGCGCACGCCGAGGTGAGGGAACACGTCCCATGCAGCTGTTTCTCGCCTTCGTCGTAGCGCTGTCCACCACGGCGGCGCTCATTCCGTTGCTCGCGCGGTGGGCTCCCGCCCTCGGGCTCACGGACCCGCCCGGGCCGCGCAAGGTGCATCGCGCGCCGGTTCCGCGCGTCGGCGGGCTCGCCATGGCGGCCGGGATGCTGCTGCCCGCGCTGCTCACGATCCCGCTCACCCCGCCGGTGCGCGGCGTGTTGCTCGGCCTCGCCGTCCTGCTCGTCTTCGGCCTGTGGGACGACCGCAGCGCGCTCGGCTATCGCACGAAGTTCTTCGGCCAGATCCTCGCCGCGGGGCTGTGCATGGCGGTCGGAGGGGTGCGGATCGGCGCGGTGACGATCGGCACGGTGAACGTGCTGCCCGGCGCGCTCGCGACCCTCGTCACCTTTGTGTTTCTCGTCGGGATCACCAACGCCGTGAATCTCGCAGACGGGCTCGACGGGCTCGCGGGAGGCATGGTGCTCCTGTGCCTGTGCGCGATCGCGCTCTTCGCCGCGGCGGCGGGCAAGCCGAACGTGACCGCCCTCTGCCTCATCGAGGGAGGAGCGGTGCTCGGGTTCCTGCGCTTCAACACGCATCCGGCGCGCATCTTCATGGGCGACAGCGGGAGCCAGGTCCTCGGGTTCACGGTCGGTGCGCTCGCGCTCCTCGCGACGCAGGGCGAGGATTCGACGGTGAGCGCGGCGCTGCCGCTCCTGCTGCTCGGGCTCCCGATCCTCGACACCGCAACCGTGATGGTGAGGCGGATCGGCGCCGGCCGCTCGCCGTTCGCGGCCGACAGCAATCATCTGCACCACCGGCTGCTCGCCCTCGGGTTCACCCACCGCGAGGCCGTCGCGACCGTCTATCTGCTGCAAGTCGGCCTCGTGCTGCTCGCATACTTCCTGCGCTTCGAGTCGGACGGGGAGGTCGTCGCGACGTTCTGCGGCTTCGCCGTGCTGATCCTCGCCCCCCTCGCCTGGACCTCGCAATCGGGATGGCGCCTGCACGCGGACGATCGCGCCGGCGGATTGGGTCTTGGCGTGCGCGCGGTCATCGCCTCTCCGCGCCTGCCCGCGCTCGCGCTCGGCGTGACGGCGGCGTGCCTCGCCGCCTATGCGACGACCGTCGTCGCCGAGAGCACGCGGGTGAGCGTTGACGTGGGCGTGCTCTCCGCCGCGATGCTGCTGCTGCTCCTGATCCTCGGGGCATGGAAGATCGGCGGGCCGCTGCGCTGGGTGGAGCGTGCGGTCGCCTACGTGAGCATCGTGCTACTCGTGTATCTCGACCAGACGATCCCCGAGAAGCCGCCGCTTCTCACCACCGCGTCCTGGACGCTGATTGCCGCGACGGGCGCCGCGGCCTGCGTGCGGTTCTGGCTCTCCCCGACCCGGCGCTTCGAGGTGACCGCGCTCGACGTGCTCGTCGTCTTCATCGCGCTCGTGCTGCCGAACTTGCCGGGATCCATCGCGCTGCCGGCCGACCTCCCGGGGGGCGTCGCGAAGGCGGTGATCCTGCTCTACGTGGTGGAGCTGCTGATCACCATCGAGTTCAGGCGCTGGGCGCCGAGGGTGTTTCTCGCCCTCGCGCTCGCGGTCATCGCGGGCCGCGGACTGCTCGGCATCGGAACCTGATCCGGCGCGGGCGGGCTTGTCACGCGTTCGTCACGCAACCCGCCTACAGTGCCTCCCCCGCGTCGCGTCGAGGACCGGATTGTCCCTCATGCCGAACAAGCTCAGCACGGCAGTTGGCGTGGCCGCGATGGCCGCCGCCGCGATCCTCTGCGGGTGCGGCGGTGCGCAGGCGCGGTTCGCGAGCCACATGCAGCGCGGTGAGGCGTACTTCAAGCAGGATGACTTCGCCAAAGCAAGCGTCGAGTTCCGCAATGCGATGCAGATCCTGCCGAAGAATCCCGGCGCGATGCTGATGGCCGGACAGGCAGCCGAGCGCCTCGGCCGCCTGCGCGATGCGCTCGGGCTGTACCAAGCGGTCGTCGATGGCGCGCCGGACAACATCGAGGCGCGCGCGGACCTCGCGCGCGCGCTGCTCGTCGCAGGTGCCGCGGGGCAGGCGCTGAAGATCGTTCAACCGGGGCTCGACCGCCATCCGCATGACGCGACGCTGCTCACCCTGCGGGCCGCGGCCCGGGCGCAACAGCAGGACCCGGCCGGTGCGGTCGCGGATGTCGAGCACGCCCTGCAACTCGAGCCGGGGAACGAGGAGGCGGTCGAGGTGCGTGCGGGTCTCTACAAGCGGGCGGGCGATCTCGCGGGCGCCACGGCGCTCGTGAGCGATGCCGTGCGTCGAGCGCCCCGCTCGAGGCCGCTGCACGAGATGCTCGCGGATCTGTACGCGGGTCTCGGCAAGCCGGGCGAGGCGCAAGCGCAGCTGCGGATCCTGATCGGCCTCGCTCCGCAGGAGCCTCGCTACCGGTATCAGCTCGCCATCTCCTACTCGCGGGCGGGTCAGCTGGACGATGCGCAGCGCGTCCTCGAGGACGCCGTGGAGGCATTGCCGAACAGCGATGAGGTGAAGCTCACACTCGTCGATTTTCTGAGCAGGGAGCGCACGCCGGTCCAGGGCGAGGCGGCACTGCGCCACTTCATCGCGGCTGCGCCCGGCGACGCCAGCCTGCGCCTCGGTCTCGGCGCGTTGCTCGAGCGGACAGGCTCGGGCGAGAGGGCAATCGACGCATACCGAGAGGTGATCCGGCGGGAGGGCCTCGACCCGAGCGGGCTCATCGCGCGCGACCGGATCGCCCGCATCGATTGGGCTCAGTCCCGAGGCGACGACGCCCGCAAGCTCTTGGGCGAGGTGTTGCAGCAGGATCCGCACGACAATGACGCGCTGGTGCTGAGCGCGCAAATCGCGCTCGCCGCGCAGGATCCGACCGAGGCGATCACGGACCTGCGGGCGGTGCTGCGCGACCAGCCGGAGGCTGTCCCGCTGAGGAGCCTGCTCGCGAGTGCCTACGTCGCGGATGCACAGCCGGCGCTCGCGGAGGAGACGCTCCGCTCGGCGATGGACCTCGCTCCGGCGGACAATGCGCTGCGCTTGCAGCTCGCCGCGCTCCTGCAGCAGACCGGGCGGCCCGACGAGGCCATTGCGCTGCTCGAGGAGGCGGTTCGCCGCGCGCCGCAGGATGCGCAGCTGCGCTCCGAGCTCGCGCGGGCCTACCTCGGTAAGCAGGAATTCGCGCAGGCGCGCACGGAATCCGCGGCCGTGCAGTCCCTGCGGCCGGATGCCGCAGCGGGCCTGTATCTGACCGGCATGGCCGACGTGGGCCTGAACCACCCGCAGCAGGCGCAGCAGGAGCTCGAGCGCGCGCTCGCCCTTGAGCCACGGGCGGACGACATCCTCATCTCCCTCGCGCGGCTCGAGATGGCGACCGGGCAGTCCGCGCAAGCGATCTCGCAGTTGAAGAGCGCCGTGGCTCGCGACCCGTCGAACGCGCTCGTCCTCAACTTGCTCGGTGAGCTGTATCTGAAGCAGAGAAATGCGGCGCTCGCCGCGAGCGCCTTGAGGCGCGCGACGGCGGACGCACCGAAGTGGTGGGTGCCGTACCGCAACCTCGCGCTCGCGCGGGTCGAGGCACAGGACTGGGACGGCGCGATCAGCGCCTACCAGGCGGCGATCGGGGCCGCCCCGGCGGAGCCGGTGCTCGCGACCGAGCTTGCGACCGTTTACCAGGGCCGTGGGCGGACGGACGAGGCGATCTCGAGCTACGAGGCGTGGCACCGGCGCAATCCCGACCAGCGCGGCGTCGCGGGCAATCTCGCCATGCTCCTGGTCACGTACAAGACCGATCAGGCGAGCCTCGACCTCGCCCGCGACCTCACCGCGGGGTTCGCCACCTCGAGCGACGGTGGATTGCTCGACGCGAACGGCTGGGTACACTTCAAGCGCGGCGAATACGCGCAGGCCCTCCCGGTTCTGCAGCGCGCACTGAAGAGCTCGCCGGATTCGCGGCAGATTCTCTACCACCTCGGCATGACGGAGCTGCGGGTGGGCCAGACGGAACGCGCCCGCGACGATCTGGAGGCCGCTCTCTCGGGATCCGCGAAGTTCTTCGGAGCCGGCGAGGCCCGAGCCGCCCTCGCGGCGCTGCAGCGTCGCGCGGGCTGACGGCCGATCACCGGCGGCGCCTGCGCTAGCCGCCCTTGGCGCGCGGGGGATGCGTCTCGAGCGGCTCGACACGCAAGGCCGCGGGATCCTCGCCGCGCGCGCTGCGCTCCCACATCCGACGGTAAGCCGCCTCGAGGTGACGGCAGAAGCGCTCGCCGTCGAACAACGCCGCGGCGCGACGCCCGGCAAGCAGTCGCGCCTTGTAGCTCGCGAGACGTTGCGGGTCGGCTGCGAGTGCGAGGGCGAGCCGCTCGTATTCCTCCAGGCTGCCGGTCGCAAGCTCCGGCAAGCCCGCGGCGCGCGTGAGGCTGCCCGCCATGCGTGACGCGAAACTCTCCCCGGAGCAGGTGAGCACGGGCACGCCCGCCCAGAGCGCATCGCCCGCCGTGGCCCCGGCGTTGAAGGGCAATGTGTCGAGGAACAGGTCCGCGAGCTCGAGGCGCGCGAGGTGTGACTCGTAAGCGACGCGCGGCGCGAAGACGAGCCGCCCGGCATCGAGACCTCGCTTGGCCGCCTCCCGCCGCAGCCGGTCCTCAACGACCGGTGCGCCGGCGAGGAGCCAGAGCACGCTCGCGCGATCGGCACGCAGCAGCCGCGCCCAGATGTCGAACAGAGCGGGGTGGAGCTTGTGGCTGTTGTTGAAACAGCAATAGACCGTTGCAGCCTCGGGCAGACCGAGCTCGACGCGTGATGGGGCGCGACTGCCGTCGCCCGCTCGGCGCCGATCGTTCACCTGGAACGCGTCCGGCAGACAGACGATCCGCTCCGAGTACAGAGGCCGGCTCGGCTCCGGCACGACGAACTCGTCCGCCACGAGGTAGTCCATGTACGGCACGCCCATGGTCGCCGGAAATCCGAGGTAGCTCACCTGGACGGGTGCGGGGCGGTGGGCAAAGATCCCGGGGCGGCCGCCCTGTGTGTAGCCTGTCAAATCAACGGCGATATCCACCTCGGCCTCTTTGATCCGCCGGGCCGCCTCCGCGTCCGGGAGGCTCGCGACATCGATGAATTCGTCGAGAGCCGCTTTGCACCGGGCGGCGATCCGACTCCCATCGTCGGCGGCAAGCCCCACTCCAAGCAGGTGAAATCGCCGCCGGTCGTGCCGCTCGTAGAGCGGCGCCATCCGGTGCGCCACGATGTGGTCGCGAAAATCCGCCGACACGTAGGCGACGCGGATGCGCTCGTGGGCGTACCGCTCACCGCGCCACAGCGGCCGCGGCGCCGATGCGCTCACCGCGGCGGCGTAGGTGCGCGCACACTGCAGCTGCTCCGAGCAGGAATCCGAGAGGGAGAGAAAGGCGAACGGGCGGACGGCGCGGCGGCCCGCGCGCACCGCCGCGCGCAGACTCTGCCGGTGCTCCTCGAGATCGCTCCAATCGCAGCCCTGACTCTGGGCATGACAGAGGTTGCCGAGCCCGAATTCCGCGTTCGGCATCGACGCGAGCAGCGCTCTGAAGGAGCCTGCGGCCTCCTCGTGGCGTCCGAGCCTCTGCAACGCCTGGCCGCGGTTGTGATGAACCGCCGCGAACCCGGGGCTTGCCTCGAGGGCTCGATCGTACTCGGCGAGCGCCTCTGCCCAGCGCCCCAGCCTCATGAGCGCGGTGCCAAGGTTCGCGTGCCCCTGCGCATTGGCCGGCGCCATGGCGAGCGCCCGGGAAATGAGGTCAGCGGCCTCCTGCGCATTCCCGCTCTGCAGAGTGAGCACCCCGAGCAGGTGCATGGCCTCGGAGTGGCTGGGATCCCCTCGCAACAGGTCCCGGCAGAGCGCTTCGGCACGGGCGAGCTGGCCGCTCGCCTGAAACGTGCGCGCCTGCTGCAGCGCGGCGGCCGTGCTCGACTGCCGCGCCGGGGCCGGCGCTCGCGCGGTGCCTCGAGGCGCGTCAGGCTGTCCCATGGGCCGCGCCTCCCCCGTCGATCGGCTCGACGGAAATGTCCACAGGATCCTCGCCGCGATGCGCACGCTCGTGCATGGCACGGTACGCCCGCTCGAGGTGCCGGCAGAACCGGGTCGTATCGAAGAGCGGGAAGCGCCGCCGATGCTCCTGCAGCCACGCCTTGATGGCCCGGAGCTGCGAGGGATCCCCGGCCAGCTCGAGGGCCCGATGCTCGTAGTGCTCGAGGCTCTCGCAAATCAACTGCGGCAGGCTCACGGCGCGCAGCAGCGAGCCGGCCATCCGCGCGGCGAAGGCCTCCCCGGGGCAGGTGAGCACCGGCACGGCGGCCCACAGGGCGTCGCTCGCGCTCGCTCCCGCGTTGAACGGCGAGGTATCGAGAAACAGATCCGCGAGCTGCAGCCGGGCCAAGTGTTCCTCGTAGCCCACCCGCCCGGCGAAGATCAGGCGCTCCGGGGCGACACCCCGGGCCTCGGCCTCGAGGCGCAGATTCGCGCGGGTCGAGGATCGCTCTGCGAGCAGCCAGAGCACGCTGTCCGGTGCTGCGGTGAGCAGCCGGCACCAGACCGCAAAGATCGCCGGCGTCACCTTGTAGCTCGCGTTGAAGGCACAGAAGACCTGTCCGGACTCGGGAAGGCCCGCCTGCGCCCTGGTAGGCAGCGCCGGCAGCGCGCGCCGATCGTCGTTGGCCTGGAAGCAGTCCGGCAAGAATGCGATCCGCTCCGCATAATGCGGCCGCACGGCCGGCGGCACGACGTACTCGTCGGCGATGAGGTAATCGATGTAGGCGGCACCGAGCGTCCCCGGGTAGCCGAGGTAGCTCACCTGCAGCGGCGCAGGGCGCCTCGCGAGGACGCCGAGCCGAGTTCCGCGCGTGAATCCCATCAGGTCGACCGCGATGTCCACCTGCATCTCGCAGATCAATCGCGCGACGTCCTCGTCGGTGCGGGAGCCCGCCTCGACGAAGCGGTCGAACGCCGCGCGGATCCGCCGGCCGTAGGGTCCGGCCTCGCGCCGCAGGGAAATCCCGATCGTCTCGAAGCCCCTCCGATCGTGCCGCTCGAAGACCCCGGCCATGAGGTAGGACACGGGATGCTCGCCGAAGTCCCCGGACAGGTAGGCAATGCGGATGCGGTCATGCCCATCGCGCCGCGCCGCCGCGAGCGGCGGGAGCACGGGCGAATAATCCTCCTCGAGACAGGCTCGCGCGCAGCGCGACTGCACCGCGGCCGATCCGCTCACGGCGAGGAACGAGAGCGGCTCATCGGCGCGCGCTCCGCAGGCGACGGCTGCCTCGAGGGAGGCGACCGCCGCCTCGTACCCGCGCCAGTCGGCCTGCTGCAACCTCGCGTGCAGGGCGCGGCCGCGGGCGAAGGGTAGATCGGGCTCGAGCTCGAGGGCGCGCTCGAAGGCTGCGGCCGCTTCTTCCAGGCGCTCGAGTCTCAGCAAGGCGACGCCGCGGTCGTGATGTGCGCGACCGGCGGCCGGGTCGAGCTCGAGCGCCCGCTCGAAGCTCTCGAGGGCGGCGCTCGGCCGCTGCAGATCGAGCAGCACGTTGCCGCGGTTGTGGTGCGCGGTCGCGAACGCCGGTCGGGCCGCGAGCGCACCGTCGTAGCTCGCGAGCGCTTCCTCGTACCGCTGCAGCGCACGGAGCGCGTTGCCGCGTGAGTTGAGCGCGATCGGATCGTGCGGGGCGAGCTGCACCGCGCGGCGGGCGTCGTCGAGGGCCGCCGCGGTCCCGCGCAGGCGCAAGAGGGCGTGGCTGCGATGGGCGAGCGCGAGCGGCCAGTCGGGCCGGATCTCGAGCGCCTCGTCGAACGAGCGCAGCGCCTCCTCGGGTCGATGCAGCATTGCGAGCGCCTGGCCGCGGTTGTGCAGAGCCGCCGCGAGCCGCGGCTGAAGCCGTAGCGCGCGCTCGGCACTCGCGAGGGCCTCCTCGTGGCGCCCGAGCAGGGTGAGCGGCTCGCAGCGATTGCTGTACGCACGCGCGTACGTCGGATCGATCTCGATGGCGCGCGCGTAGCTCGCGAGCGCCTCGGCCGGCCGTCCGAGCGCGGTGAGCGCGTTGCCGCGGTTGCTGAGAGCGACCGCGTTATCCGGGGCGAGCCGGATCGCGTCCTCGAGGCGCTCGAGCGCTTCGGCGTGGCGGCCTTGCTCGATCAGCGCCGCCCCGAGATTCTGCAAAGCCGGAGCGAACCTGGGCTCGGCCTCGAGGATGCTGCGATAGAGCGCCTCGGCCTGGACCGGACGGCCCGCCCCGTGCAGCAGCAGGGCTTGCTGCAGCGCCTCATCGATATCGGACGCTCTCATCACTCGAGGTGCGCGCCATTCGGCGGCCTGTGCGCCATTCGGGCTGTCGGTCGCCGCGATGAGGGGGCTCACCCCCGCCCCGGGCGACGGCCGCATCGGCACCGGATGTCATCACGGGGTTGTTGCACTGGCATGTCAGGATCGATGCGGAGGGAGCGCGGCAGGGGGCGCTGTCACGATACCGAAACGATCCTCGCGCCAAAATTACTGCTCCGCCCGGAGAGGATGGACGGCCGCGAGGCAGCGCCACCCCGGACGGCACTCTCGAGCGGATAGCGATCTTGAAGGGTCCCGGCGCCATGAAGCCTCGCCTGTCCGGGCGCGCGGTCGCGCGCGACGAACCCCGCGGCGCGGAGGCATTCGAGCAGGCGGTTCTCCTCCACCGGGGCGGCCGGCCTTTTCAGGCGGACGCCCTCTGCGCTCAGGCGCTGCGGGCCAATCCGCGGCACCACGGGGCTTGGCATCTTCGGGGGCTCATCGCCCTCGAGAGCGGCAGACTCGATGAGGGCATCGAGTGGATCGAGCGCTCGCTCGCCCTGCACGCTCGGCAGCCGAGCGCCCACTCCAACGTGGGCAATGCTTGGCTCGAGAAGGGTGATCCCGAGCGCGCCCTCGGGAGCTTCGAGCGCGCACTGCGGCTCGATCCCGACCACCTTCCGGCGCTCTACAACCGCGGCAACGCCCTGCGGGCGCTGCGCCGGTTCGAGGAGGCCCTCGCAAGCTACGACCGCGCGCTGCACCTGAAGGGGAACCATGTCGCGGCCCTCAATAACCGCGGGCTCGCACTCGCCGAGCTCGGCCGGTCCGAGGAAGCCCGCGCCTCGTTCGAGCGCGCGGTGCTGCTCGATCCGCGCTTCGCGCCGGCTCACCGGAATCTCGCCGCGACGCTTCTCCGGCTCGGGCGCCACGCGCAGGCCGTCGCGAGCTGCGACGAGGCCCTGCGGCTCGATCCGGCGGACCTCGAGTCGCTCATCGGCCGAGCAACGGCGCTGCAGGCCCTGCAGCGTCCGGCTGAGGCGCTCGAGGATTACGAGCGGGCGCTCGCGCTCGCTCCGGACTGCGTGCTGGCGCTCAACAATTCCGGCAACGCGCTCGCCGAGCTCGGGCGGCCCGAGGCGGCGCTCGCCCGCTACGACCGCGCGCTCGAGCTCGCTCCCGGCTTCGCGGACGCCTGGTACAACCGCGGCGCCGCGCTGCGCGAGCTGAAGCGCCATGAGCAGGCCGCGAGCTCGTTCGAGGAAGCGCTGCGCATCGCGCCCGAGCACGACGCCGCGCTCGACGATCTCTTTCATCTGAGGATGCGCCGGTGCGACTGGCGCGATTACGAGTCACTCGGGCGCCGGCTGCACGAGGCGCTCGGGACGCGCAAGCAACTCATCAATCCGCTGACGCTTCTGCTCCTGCCCGGCGAGCCGCAGCTGCCTCTCGAGTGCGCGCGCGCGTACGTGGAGGCCCATCACGCCGAGGCGCTGCCCGGAGAGCGGCGTGCTCGGCCGGCGCGGCGCGCGGCCGGACGGATCCGCATCGCCTACCTCTCCGCGGACCTGCGCGAGCACCCCGTCGCCCATCTGCTCGTCGGAGCGCTCGAGCGGCACGACCGCGCGGCCTTCGAGGTCCTTGGCGTCTCGCTGCGCGAGGCGGAGGAAAGCGAGATCGGACGGCGTGTGCGCGCGTCCTTCGATACCTGGATCGAGGTGCAGGATCGAACCGATCGGGAGGTGGCCGCGCTGCTGCGGGAGAGGGAGGTGGACATCGCGGTCGACCTGATGGGGTTCACGGAGGGGATGCGGCTCGGGATCCTGGCGCAGGGCGCCGCGCCGGTCCAGGTGAGCTACCTCGGCTACGCCGGCACCCTCGGCGCTGCGTTCATCGACTATCTCATCGCCGACGAGATCGTGATCCCCGCGGGCGAGGAGCATCGATACGGCGAGCGGATCGTGCGGCTTCCGGACTGTTATCTGCCGCACGACGACCGGCGGCCGATCGCGGCAGGCGTGCCCTCACGCGCTGCGGCCGGCCTGCCCGAGGCGGGGTTCGTGTTCTGCGCGTTCGCGAGCGCGTTCAAGCTGAACCCGCCGATGTTCGCTGCCTGGATGCGGCTGCTCGCGGCCGTGCCGGGCAGCGTGCTGTGGCTGAGGTCCATGGCGCACGAGACGTGCGCCAATCTGCGCCGCGAGGCCGCGGTACGCGGTGTGGACCCCGAGCGGGTGGTGTTCGCGCCCTACGCCCGCGACATGGCTTCCCATCTCGCGCGTCTCGGGCTTGCGGATCTGTATCTCGACACCGTGCCGTACAACGCGCACTCGACCGCATGCGATGCGCTGTGGGCGGGGGTGCCGGTGATCAGCTGTGCGGGGCGCAGCATGGCGAGCCGCACGGCGGCGAGCGCGCTCAACGCGGCGGGCCTGCCGGAGCTGGTCACGGACAGCCTGGAGGACTACGAGCGCCGGGCCCGGAGGCTTGCAGAGGAGCCCGGTGAGCTGCGGCGATTGCGGGCGCGGCTCGCCGCGAGCCGCGGCAGCGCGCCACTGTTCGATACGGCGCGCCACACGCGCCACCTCGAGGCCGCATATCGCACCATGCACGAGCGGGCCTTGCGCGGCGAGCCGCCGCTCGGCTTCACCGTGAAGCCGGCCGCCGAGCCGGGGGAGCGGATGCGCTGATGGAAGCGCAGCCGGCGCGGCGTGGCGCGAGGGCGAGCGCCGTCGCGCAGTTCGAGGAGGCCCTCGCGTGGCAGCAGCGCGGCGAGCTCGCACGCGCCGACGCGATCTGCGAGCAGCTGCTCGCCGCGCATCCGGCGCACGTCGACGCCTGGCATCTGCGCGGCCTGCTCGCCTTTCAGCGTGCGCAGTTCGAGCGGGCCGTGGAGCTCATCCGGCGGTCCCTCGCCTTGAACCCGGCGCAGCCGGCGGCCCTCGCGAACGTCGGCACCGCGTTGCTCGAGCTCGATCGGACCGAGGACGCGCTCGCGAGCTTCGATCGTGCGCTCGCGCTCGAGGCCGGAACCGCGGCGACTTTCTACGGTCGGGCGACCGCGCTCCTCGCGCTCGCGCGCCCGCAGGAGGCGCTCGCGGACCTCGATCGGGCGCTCGCGCTCGCGCCTCGGTTCGTGCCGGCCCTCAGCACTCGCGGCGAGGCCCTGCAGCGCCTCGGGCGCCACGCCGAGGCGCTCGAATGCCTGGAGCGCTCGGTGGTGCTCGAGCCGCAAAACGCCGCGGCGCTGCTGCATCGGGGCAACGTGCTCTACGAGCTGCGGCGCTGCGAGGAGGCCCTCGCGAGCTACGATCGCGCCGCGACCCAAGGCCTCGCGACCGTCGAGCTGTTCAACAATCGCGGCAACGCGCTGCGGGCGCTCTCGCGGCACGCGGAGGCGCTCGCGAGCTTCGAGCGCGCGCTCGAGCTCGCGCCCGAGACGCCCGAGACCCTGAGCAACCGCGGCAACGTGCTCCTCGATCTGCTCGAGGTGCGCGAGGCGCTCGCGAGCTACGAGGCGGCGCTACGCGTGCGGCCCGATCTTGCCCACGCTCTCGATCATCGCGGCCTCGCCTTGCTGATGGCGGATCAGCCGCGGGAGGCGGCCCGGTCGTACGAGCGGCTCCTCGGGCTCGCGCCGGACTACCCGCTCGCGCGCAGCCACTTACTGCACGCCCGCTCCATGTGCTGCGACTGGGAGGGATACGAGGAGGACTGTGCCGCGATACGGCGGCAGATCGAGCAGGGCGTGCCGGTCGAGCCCTTCGTGTGGCTTGCGGTGTCGGACTGCCCGGCGTCGCAGCTGCGCTGCGCGCGCGGATTCTCCGCCGTCGAACGCTACGGGGCGCCGCCGCCGCTCGCCCATGGCGCGTACCGCCGCCACGAGCGTCTCAGGGTCGCCTACGTCTCGGGCGACTTCCGCGAGCACGCCGTCGCGTACCTGGTGGCCGGCGTCCTCGAGCAGCACGACCGGGCCGGCATCGAGACGATCGCGATCTCGCTCCGGCCGGCGGACGGCAGCGCGATCGCGGAGCGAATCCGGCGTGCGTTCGGGCGCTTCATCGACGCGACTCGCATGGGGGATGGGCAGATCGCCCGGATCCTGCGCGACCTCGAGGTGGACGTCGCCGTCGATCTCATGGGCTTCACGCGCTGGGGCCGGCCCGGGATCTTTGCGCACCGTGGCGCGCCGGTGCAGGTGGGTTACTTAGGGTACGCCGGGACGGTGGGTGCGGATTACATGGATTATTTGCTGGCCGATGAGGTGGTGATTCCCGAGGGGCAGGAGCGGTACTACGCCGAGCAGGTGGTGAGGCTGCCGCACTGTTATTTGCCGATGGACGATCGGCGGGGGATTGGGGC
>JASHTK010000375.1 GCA_030040575.1 Gammaproteobacteria bacterium | reverse complement strand
GTCCGGGCGGCGCATCGATCTGCGCGAGGTGCCTCTCGTCACGATCGACGGGGAGGACGCGCGCGACTTCGACGATGCGGTGTACGCGGAACCCTGCCCCGACGGCCTGCGCCTGATCGTCGCCATCGCCGATGTGAGTCATTACGTGCGGCCGGGGTCCGCGCTCGATGCGGCGGCCGCGGAGCGCGGCACCTCGGTGTACTTCCCGACGCGCGTGCTGCCGATGCTGCCGACGGCGCTGTCGGACCACCTGTGCTCACTCGCGCCCAAGGTCGATCGGCTGTGCTTTGCCGCGGACATGATCGTCACACGACGGGGCGCGCTCAAGTCTGCGCGCTTCTATCCGGCGGTGATGCGCTCGGCGGCGCGGCTCACCTACACTCTCGCTCAGGCTGCGCTGCTCGAGGGCCGGAACGAGGCGCGCGAGGAGGTCGGGCCGGCGCTCCTCGAGCGGCTCGCTCCGCTCCTCGAGGTGTACCGGATCCTCGAGCGCGCGCGCAGGCATCGCGGCGCGCTCGACTTCGATGCCGCCGAGGCGGAGTTCCAGATCGACGCCGAGGAGCGGGTCCGGGCCGTCGAGCTGCGCGCCCGCAACGACGCGCACCGACTCATCGAGGAATGCATGATCCTCGCGAACGTCGCCGTCGCCCGGGAGCTCGAGCGGACGCGCACGCCGACCCTGTACCGCGTCCACGGTGAGCCCGACGCGGAGCGGCTCGACCGGCTCGTCTCGACGCTGCGGGCGCTCGGGATCGAGGCGCAGCTGCCGCAGTCGCCGGCGCCCCGCGACTTGCAGTCCCTCGCGCGGCGGCTCGGCCACTCCGCAGACCGCCCCTTCGTCGAATCGCTCATCGTGCGGGCCATGCCGCAGGCGCTCTACCAGCCCGCGAACATCGGCCACTTCGGCCTCGCGCTCGCGCACTATGCGCACTTCACCTCGCCCATCCGGCGCTATCCGGACCTGCTCGTCCATCGGGCGCTGAAGGGGCTTCTCGAGGCCGGCGACGCGAGCGCGGCGAGCGATCCGCCCGAGGCGCTCGCGGCGAGCGGCGAGCGGCTCTCACGCCTCGAGAAGCGGGCGGACGAGGCCGACCGCTACGTCTCCACGTTTCTCAAGTGCGTCTATCTGCGAGAGCGCATCGGGCAGAGCTTCCTCGGGCTCATCACGACGGTCGTCGAGTTCGGCTGCTTCGTGCAGATCCTCGCGGTGACGGTGGACGGGCTGCTGCACGTCGCGAGTCTCCGCGACGACGAGTACGTGATGGAGGAGAGCGGCCACGCATGGATCGGGCGCCGCACGGGACGCCGGCTGCGCACCGGCGGTCACGTGCGCGTGACGGTGACGGCGGTCAATCTCATCGAGGGCCTGGTCGATCTCGACCTCGCGGAGGAGGAGGAGGTCCGGTGAGCGGCACGCAGATGGTGTACGGCCTGCACGCCGTGCACGCGATCCTCGCGCGCCATCCGGATCGGGTCCTTCACGTGCGCATCGCGGAACGGCGCGACGACGCCCGTGCGCGCGCGATCGTGGAGCTCGCGCGCCGGCACGATCGCCCCGTGCAGCGGGTCGAGCCCGGTGCGCTCACGAGGCTCCTCGGCGAGGTCGCCCACCAGGGCGTCGCCGCGGAGATCGCGGCGCTGCCTCCGTGGTCGGAAGACGATCTGCTCACGGCCCTCGAGACCGCCGTCGATCCGCTCTTGCTCGCGCTCGATGGGGTGCAGGACCCGCACAACCTCGGCGCGTGCCTGCGCACGGCCGATGCCTGCGGCGCGCTCGCCGTGATCGCGCCGCGTGACCGCGCGGCGCAGCTCACGGCCGCCGCGCGCAAGGTGGCCGCGGGCGCCGCGGAGTCGACGCCGTTCGTGAGTTGCACGAATCTCGCCCGCACCCTCGGGCTGCTCAAGCAGGCGGGGCTGTGGATCGTCGGGGCGGAGGCAGGCGGAGCGCGGCTCGCGCATGAGGTCGATCTCACCTGCGGCAGCGTGCTCGTGCTCGGCGCCGAGGGCCGTGGCCTGCGCGCGCTCACCCGCCGGCACTGCGACGCGACGGTGCGCCTCCCGCAGCTCGGGACGGTCGCGAGCCTCAACGTCTCGGTCGCGGCCGGCATGCTGCTCTACGAGGCGACACGCCAGCGAGCCCTCCGCCGGCCTTAAGCTCCTGAATCTGAAGGAATGCGCCGCTTTCAGCCCATTGCGGTCCGGCCGGCGGTTGAGTATGCTGCGCGCCCCCGCTCGAAGCAGGGGTCGGGCTCGTGCCGGCATCGCGGCCGGCCCGGATCTCCTTGCCGCACCGGCGCAGGCCTCGCGCCGGGTGGCGCTGTCCGCAAGGCAATTCCGTAAGGAGGATCCATGAGGCACTACGAGATCGTGTTCCTGGTCCATCCGGATCAGAGCGAGCAGGTCCCGGCGATGATCGAGCGCTACAAGTCGATGATCGCCGCGGGCGCCGGCCGCGTGCATCGCCTGGAGGACTGGGGCCGGCGCCAGCTCACCTTCCCGATCGCCAAGGTGCACAAGGCGCACTACGTGCTGATGAACATCGAGTGCGACCGCAAGACGCTCGATGAGCTCACCGGCGCGTTCCGCTTCAGCGACGCGGTGCTGCGGCACTTGGTCGTCAAGATGGACTCCGCCGTGACCGAGCCCTCGCCGATGGCGCGGGCCGAGGAGGACGAGGGCGGCGGACGGCGCGAGCGGGCTCGCGAGGAGGCCCCGCAGGCCGACGAGGACGAGGGCACTCAACCGGAGAGCGCACCATGAGCCGCTTTTCCCGCCGCAAGAAGTTCTGCCGCTTCACCGCCGAGGGCGTCAAGTACATCGACTACAAGGACCTCGCGACGCTCAAGAGCTACATCACCGAGACGGGCAAGATCGTGCCGAGCCGCATCACCGGCACCAAGTCGTTCTATCAGCGCCAGCTCGCGACCGCCATCAAGCGCGCGCGCTTCCTCGCGCTGCTGCCCTACACCGACCAGCACTGAGGCGCGCGCCGTGGAAGTCATCCTGCTGCAGAAGGTCGCCAATCTCGGCAACATCGGCGATCGGGTGCGGGTCCGCTCCGGATTCGGGCGCAACTACCTCCTGCCCCAGGGCAAGGCGACGCTCGCGACCCCGGCCAACGTCGCGAGATTCGAGGCGCGGCGGGCCGAGCTCGAGCGCATCGAGCACGAGCAGCTCGGCTCCGCCGAGCAGCGCCTTGGGCAGCTCAAGGAGTTTCGCCTCACGATCCCGGTCAAGGCAGGCACGGAGGGCAAGCTCTTCGGGTCGATCGGCACGAGCGACATCGCCGAGGCGTGCACGCGCGCCGGGCACCCCGTCGCGCGCAGCGAGGTGCGCCTGCCGCACGGGCCGCTGCGCACGCTCGGCGAGCACACGGTCGAGCTGCACCTGCACGCCGACGTGGACGTGCAGCTGCCGATCACGCTCGTCGCCGAGGAGTAGTCGCAGCCCCCGCCCGGCGGCGCGGCCTCTCGCGAGCGACAGTCCGGCCCTCGACAGCCTCTCGACAGCGAACGTGGCCGGTCCCGTCAAAGCGCGCCGCAGCTCCGATGGCTCCGTCCTCGACGTGCGCGCACCGCCGCACTCCGTCGAGGCCGAGCAGGCCGTGCTCGGCGGCCTGCTCATCGATGCCGCCGCGTGGGATCACGTCGCCGATGTGGTGCGGGCGGAGGACTTCTATCGGCCCGACCACCGGCTGATCTTCGAGGGCATCGGCGTGCTCGCGGCGGCCGGCAAGCCCTGCGACGTGGTGACGGTCTCCGAGCAGCTCGAGCGCAGCGGACGGCTCGCCGACGCCGGCGGCCTCGCCTACTTAGGCACGCTCGCCCGCGACACGCCGACCGCCGCGAACGTGCGCGCCTACGCCGAGATCGTCCGCGAGCGCTCGCTGCTGCGGCGGCTCATCGCCGTCGGCACCGACATCGCCGCCTCCGCGCTCAACAACGAGGGCTCGAGCGCGCGCGACCTCGTCGATCGCGCCGAGCAGGGCGTCTTTGAGATCGCCG
>JASHTK010000040.1 GCA_030040575.1 Gammaproteobacteria bacterium | reverse complement strand
ATTCTTCACGCTCGTGGACCGGCGCCAGGACGTGATCATCAGCGGCGGGGAGAACATCTACCCGAAGGAGGTCGAGAACGCGGTCGCCGCGCACCCGGCCGTGCGCGAGGTCGCGGTATTCGGCCTGCCCGATCCGCTCTACGGCGAGACGGTCTGCGCCGCCGTCGCGCTGTGGCCCGGCCGCACCGCGACCGCCGAGGAGATCGAGACGCACTGCAAGGAGCGGCTCGCCGCCTACAAGCGCCCCCGCCGGGTCGAGTTCCTCGAGGCCCTGCCGCGCAACGCGAGCGACAAGGTGCAGAAGCGGCTCCTCCGCGGGATGTTCTCGTGAGGCCGTCCGGCGCCCGGACGCTCAGAAGCTCGCGGCGCCCCCGTCCACCAGCAGATCGACGCCGGTGACGAAGGAGGCCTCCTCGGAGGCGAGGAACCGCGCGGCGCGGGCGACCTCCGCCGGCTCACCCATGCGCCTCATCGGGGTGTTCGCGACCATCTGCTCGCGCAGCCGCGGGATCGCCTCGGGCGTGAGTCCGGCCGTGCGCCCGATGATCGGCGTCTCGACCGGGCCGGGGCTCACGACGTTGACGCGAATGCCCCGCCCGACCAGCTCGGCCGCGAAATTGCGCCCGAGGGCGCGCACGCCGGCCTTGCTCGCCGCGTAGACCGAGCCCGTCGGGATGCCCTTCCGCGCGCCGATCGAAGCGTTGAGCACGATCGCCGCGCCGCTCGACATGAGCGGGAGAGCCTTCTGCACGGTGAAGAACACGCCCTTCAAGTTGACGGCCATCAGGCGGTCCCAGTCCGCCTCCGTCACGGCCTCGACGGGGATGAACGCGCCGACGCCCGCGTTGACGAAGAGCACGTCGATGCGGCCGTGCTGCTTGCGGATCTCGCCCATGAGCGCATCGATCTCGCCGAGCCGCGTCACATCGCACGGCACCGCGAGCGCGCCCTCGCCGAGGGACGCGGCCGCCCGGGCGAGCGTCGCCCGATCCCGGCCCGTGACCACCACGCGCGCCCCCTCGAGCGCGAACGCCCGTGCCGAGGCGAGGCCGATGCCGCTGTTGCCGCCGATGACGACGGCAACCTTCTGATGGAACCTGGGCTGCATGAGTGCGCGCTCGTCGGGCTGCGACGTATAATCGCGGACCGAAGAGGCTCTGACAAGGTGCACCCAGTCGAACGATTGGACATGGCGAGGAGCGCAAACGGTCGGGATATCGCGGCATTCTTGCAAGCGGCGGCCTCCATCGCACCGCCGCGCCCGACCGCGGCGGCGGCCGAGCCGGCTCTCTCACAGCGCTCGGTGTGGTACCGGCTGATGAAGCTCACGAACCTCATCAACCGGCCGTTCTTCTCGCGCTTCGCCGCGCGCTACCGCCTCACCATCAACGACGCGCGGGTGCTCGTGACGCTCGCCTCGATCCCTGAGGCCGCCGCTCACGAGCTGTGCGGCGCGACGGGGATGCATCCGATGAACGTGAGTCGCTCGGTCGCAACGCTGCGCCGCCAGGGCCGCATCACCGACCGGCGCGACCCGGCGAACCGCAGGCGCAAGATGCTGCGGCTCACACCGAAGGGCGCGGCCGTGTGCCGCTCGTTCGTACCGGACATGGACCGCATGTCGAGCTTCCTGCTCGCGTCGCTGTCGCCCCTCGAGGTCGAGTTCCTGAGCCGGCTGGTCGACCTGCTCGTCGATCGGCTCGAGAGCGTCGGCTCGCGCTCGGGGTTGCCGCAAGGAGCTGCCGTTAAGGAGAGGTCATCGCATGAAGAACGGAATCGAGAGTAGCCGCTTGATCCGCCACGATGCACAGTTCCGTGTCCTCGCCGCCGGCGAGTGCGCGGCGGTGCTGCCGCTCGTCGCGGACGACACCCCGCCGCGCTTCCTGTTGCAGCCGTTCGCCACGGCGGCCGAGGTGATCGCCTGCCTCGAGGAGTACGTTCCGGACCTCATCTTCCTCGACGCCGATGCCCCGGAGCTGCGCGCCCTCGAGCTGTGCCGGGCCCTGAAGGAGCACCCGGCGACGCTGCCCCTGCCTGTCGTCGTCGTGAGCCGCAGCGCGAAGCTGCGCGTCGATGCCTTCTCCGCGGGCGCCGACGACTTTGTCACGCGCCAGGTGCCCCGCGAGGTGCTCCTCACGCGCCTCACCGCGCTCGCCCGCCAGAGCTCCGCGCGGCGCCAGGCGGCCGATGCGGCGCTCAAAGCCGAGGTCACCCGGCGCGAGGAGCTGCGCCGGACGTTCCGCCGCTACGTCTCCCCGCAGCTCGCCGACCGGATCCTCGGCAACTCGGCGCTGCGCGACAGCTTTCTCGCCTCCTCGGACATCCGCACCCGGGCGGTCGTCCTGTTCGCCGATCTGCGCGGGTTCACCGGCATCTCCGAGCGGCTGAGCCCGCACGAGGTGGTGCCGCTGCTCAACGAGTACTTCTCGCTCCTCGTCGAGATCGCATTCCAGCACGGGGGCACGGTCTTTCACATGGCGGGCGACTGCCTCATGGCCGGCTTCGGCGTGCCGCTCGAGCAGGCCGACAGCTCGGCGCGGGCCGTCCTCGCCGGGCAGGAGATGCTCGAGCGCTTCGGCCACCTCGCCGACGCCTGGCGCGAGCGCCATCGGATCGAGACGGGCCTCGGCATCGGGATCAACGAGGGCGAGGTGGTCGCAGGCAACGTGGGCTCCGCCATGTTCATGAACTACACGATCGTCGGCGACGCCGTGAACGTCGCCTCGCGCCTGTGCCAGCGCGCGCGCGCGGGGGAGATGGTGTTCTCGGGCAGCGTCAAGCGCGCGCTCGATGCGCACGGCTTCGACATCCACGCGGTCGAGCTGCCGCCGATGACCTTGCGCGGGCGCTCGATGCCCATCGACATCTTCTGCGTGCCGCTCGCGAAGCGGCTCGACCTCGGCGAGGCCCCGACCCTCCTCTCCTTCGGGCCGGTGGGCCCATGAGCGCGGAGCCCGAGGCCGGCAATCTCGCGCTGTTCTGCGACTTCGAGAACATCGCCCTCGGCGTGCGCGATGAGCGCTACGCGCAGTTCGATATCAAGCGGGTGCTCGAGCGGCTGCTGCTGAAGGGCTCGATCGTCGTCAAGAAGGCGTACTGCGACTGGGAGCGCTACAAGGAGTTCAAGGCCGGCATGCACCATGCGGGCTTCGAGCTGATCGAGATTCCCCATGTCAAGCAATCGGGCAAGAACTCCGCCGACATCCGCATGGTCGTCGATGCGCTCGACCTGTGCTACACCAAGCCGCACGTTGAGATCTTCGTGATCATCAGCGGTGATTCGGATTTCTCCCCGCTCGTGAGCAAGCTGCGCGAGAACGACAAGCGCGTGATCGGGCTCGGCGTGAAGAACTCCACCTCCGACCTGCTGATCGCGAGCTGCGACGAGTTCATCTACTACGACGACCTGGTGCGCGAGCAGAAGGCGCGGCGCGGTGCCCGCCGCAGGTCCTCGGGGGAATCCGCGGCGCCCGAGCCGGCATCGGCGTCCGAGTCTGCAGCGCCGGCCGCGGAGACCAAGGAGCGCGACGAGGACAAGAAGCAGGAGGCGTTCGACCTCGTCCTCGCGACGCTCGATGCGCTCACCGCCGAGCGCGGCGAGGAGGGCAAGGTGTGGGGCTCCATGGTGAAGCAGGCCCTGAAGCGCGTGCGACCCGGCTTCAACGAGAGCTACTACGGATTTCGCTCCTTCAACCGTCTGCTCGAGGAGGCGGCGACGCGGCGGCTGCTCGCCCTCGAGCGGGATGAGAAATCCGGCGGCTACCTGATCCACGCGCCGGTCGAGCCGGCCTGAGCCGCGACCGCCGCGCGCGGGCGCTCCGGCCCGGCCCGGGGAGGAGCCGCGCGGGACTTGAGGGAGTGTGATCGGCCTCTCACTCCCCTCGCCACCGCACGCGTTTCGATACGTGGGTCTCTCTCGCGCCGCAGGCACGCCCCTAGAATCGACCGGCCAGGCTCCCGGGGGCTGCTGCGATATTCACGATGGCGCACAACGACTCGCTGACGGAGCACGAGCTACTCGAGCGACTGAGCATCGCCACCCAGGCCGCCGGCATCTTCGTCTGGGAGCTCGACTGGACGACGCAGAAGATCTCCTGGGACCAGAATCGGCTCGCCGAGGCGGCGACGAACCGCCACTACGGCCAGGAGCTCGGCGGCGACCTGTTCCGCTGGGTGCATCCCGACGACGCCAACATCGGGCACAAGGTCATCCACGAGGCGCTCGCGCAGGGCAAGCCCGACGCCTCGTTCCGCTACCGGCTGCGGCTCGCCGACGGCACCGTCCGGCACATCCAGGCCTTCGCGCGCACCTGGACCGACGGCCGGGGGCAGCCGGTGCGATCGCTCGGTGTGAGCTGGGACATCACGAGCGAGTTCGAGGCGGCCGAGCAGCTGCGCCGCAACGCCGAGCAGGAGCGCAAGCTCCTCGCCCACTTGAGCCTCGCGGCGGAGGCCGCCGGAATCGAGTGCTGGGAATACGACTACACGCTCGATCGGTTCACGTGGTTTCACGGGATGTCGGAGGAGTTCGGCGACCCGGCGGCCGATCCGCAGGAGATCGGACGGCGGGCGCTCGCGACCATCCTGCCCGAGGATGCGGCCACCGTCAGGGCTGCGACCTCCGATGCGCTCGCGAACGGCACCCCGAGCATGACGATCCGCATGCGACGGCGCGGACCGAACGGCGAGGTGCGCCACCTGCAGCTCTACCAGAGATTCATCCGCGATGCGGGCGGCCGCCCGCTGCGCGCCCTCGGAGCGACTCGCGAGATCACCGTCGAGGTGGACGCCGCCGAGCGATTCCGCGCGCAGGCGGAAGCGCTGGATGACGCCCAG
>JASHTK010000039.1 GCA_030040575.1 Gammaproteobacteria bacterium | reverse complement strand
CGGGGGGCATCCGATGAAGCACGTCACTCTCGCAAGTCTCTGCCTCGCGCTCGGCGCGGGGCTCGCTCCGGCACTCACGCACGCGGAGGTGTCGTGCACCCGAGGGGGCCTGCAGCAGGCCGTCGATCTGTACCTCGCCGCGCAGACGAAGGGCGATCTCGCGGGTCTTCCGCTCGCCCGGGGCGTCGGGTACTGGGAGAACGCGGCCCCCGCCGACATCCGCACGGGATTCCTCACCAAGCCGATGAAGATCGATCATCAGCGCAGCATCCTCGATACCTCGACGTGCCAGACGTTCATCGAGTCGATCGTGACCGACAAGGCCGCTCCGTACGTCTTCGGCACGCGCCTGCGCGTCAACCACGACAAGATCGCCGAGGTGGAGATCCTGTGGACCACGACGGGCTACTGGCTCTTCAACGCCGATGCGTACCTGAAGCACTCTTCCGAGGAGGATTGGGACCCGATTCCCGCGGAGCAGCGCGAGTCGCGCGACACGCTGGTCGCCGCCGCCAACGCCTATCTCGATGCGTTCCTCGAGAAGAGGATCGACCTCGTCCCGTGGGGCTTCCCGTGCGAGCGACTCGAGGGCGGCGCCTACACCGGCAAGGGCTCCCCGGCCGACAGCTGCGAGGTCGGCGTTCCGGCCGGGGTCAACATCGTCAATCGCCGCTTCATCGTCGATGAGGTTCTCGGCACGGTCCAGGTGTTCTGCACCTTCGGCGCCGGGGGGCCTCGGGGCGGCAGCGGCGCGGCCGACAGCCATCTGTTCCGCCTGGAGAACGGCAAGCTGCGCTACGTCCACACGTTGACTCACCTCCTGCAGTCGAGCTTCCGAGGCAACCGCGGCGCCCGTTGAGCCGCTAGACCTCAAGGGGCGCCGGCCGCGCTGCAGGTAGGGCGGCACGGGCGTGCAACCATTTCTCTGCCCCGTCCGTCTAAGGAGAGCGGGGAGGGCAGAGCGAGGCGACGGCGTGAGGTACTTTCCGCTCATCTGGTCGGCGCTGTGGCGCAGGCCCGGGCGCACGATGCTGGTTCTCCTGCAGGTGGCGGTGGCCTTCGCCCTGTTCGGGCTCCTCCAGGGCATGAAGACGGGCGTCGATGAGGCCATCGAGAAAGTCCGAGCCGACGTGCTCTTCGTGGGGCAGAGTGTCCAGGGCGAGGCGCCTCTGCCCTTCGCGTACATGGACCGCATTCGGCAAGTGCCCGGCGTTCAGGCCGTCACGTTCGCCGACGGCTTGCTCGGGACGTATCGAAAGCCGAGCGATGTGGTGTTCATGCTGGCGATCGAGCCGAGCGCGATGTGGCTGACGCTCGTGCCGGACATCTTCAAGGTGCTGCCGCAGGACCTCGAGGCCCTGCGCAGGACCCGGACCGGGGCGCTGATCACGGCGGACGTCGGCAAGAAGTACGGCTGGCACGTCGGCGACCGGATCGCCCTCACCTCGAGCACTCTGCAGAGGAACGGTTCGGGAACCTGGCCCTTCGACATCGTGGGCATGGTGACGGATCACGAGTTCGGGGAGGCCGGCTTCATCGTCGGTAACTACTCCTATCTCGACGAAGCGCGGGCGCTCAACAAGGGCACGGTCCGCAATTTCTACGTGGTCGTGTCCGATCCGAGGCGGGCCGAGGCGGTCGGAGAGGCGATCGACCGCACGTTCGCCAACTCGGCGAGTGGAACGCAATCCGGATCGTTTCGCGAGAACGCGCAGCAGGAGATGCAATCGATCGGTGATCTTGACTTTGCCATCCGCTGGATCGTGAGCGCCGTGCTGGTCGCGCTCGTGTTCTCGACGGCGACGATGACGATGCAGACGATTCGCGAGCGCACGCCGGAGCTCGCCGTGCTGAAGACCGTCGGCTTCGGCGATGGGACGGTGTTCGTGCTCGTGGCGGCAGAATCGCTGCTGGTGTACGTCGCCGCCGCGCTCGCGGGCCTCGCCCTGGCGTGCGTTGCCTTCCCCCTCGCGGACAAGTACGTGCCCGGGCTCTCGATGCCGGTCGAGGTCGTGGCGATCGGTGTCCTCGGGGCGGTTCTCGTGGCGCTCGTCAGTGTCAGCGTGCCGGGCTTGCGCGCGGCCCATCTGAACGTCGTCGACGCGCTCGCGGGCCGGTAGCGCGCTCGCGGGACGGCAGAGCAGAAGCGCGTGAGCCTCCTCAAGCAAACGGCGCTGCTGCTGCGCATGAGCCTGCTCGGCCTGCCGCAGCGCCTCGGATTGGTCTGCACCACCGTCGTCGGGGTCACCTGCGCGGTCGGTGTGCTCGTCTCCATGCTCGCGATGGGGGTCGGTGCGCGGCGGGAGGCGATGGCGAACGTGCGGCCCGACCGGGCGAGCTTGCTCAGCGTCGGCGCTCTTGCGCCCGCGCAAAGCAGCATTGCGAAGGCCACGGCGGTGCTGGTTCGAGATCTTCCGGGCATCCGGCGCAGTGCGAGCGGCGAGCCGATCGCGGTGCCGCAGGTGTCGGTATTCGTGCAGGCCCGAAGGAGGATCTCGCACACCGCCGTCGGCTTCCCCATGCTCGGCTCGGGCCCGGGTCTCACCGACTACGCCCCGGAGCTGCGCTTGACGGCGGGGCGCATGTTTCGACCCGGGTTGCGCGAGCTGATCGCGAGCAACTACTGCGCGAGTGAGTACGAGCATTTCGCGGCGGGCGACGCGCGGGTGATCCAGGGAAGCGAGTGGCGCGTCGTCGGAAACTTCGACCTCGGCCGCACCGAGGGAGTCTGCATCGTGTACGCCGATGCCGACACGATTCTCTCGGCCTTCGGGCGCGACAGCTACAACCAAGTGAACGTCATGCTGCAGTCTCCCGCGACGTTCACCGAGCTCGTGGAGGCGATCAAGGCGAATCCGCTGCTGCGGGTCGAGGCCCGGCACGAAGCCGAGCTCGCCGCGGCGAACATGCAGCAGGTGAACGGAATACTCGACTTCGTCAGCTATTTCGTGGGGACCGTCCTCGCCCTCGCGGCCACGATCGGGGCGGCCAATTCCCTCTACGCCCTGGTCGATAGCCGCCGCCGCGAGCTTGCGACGCTGCGCGCCGTCGGGTTCGGCAGCCCGCCCGTGATCGCCTCCACGCTATCCGAGGCGATTCTTCTCGCCTTGCCCGGTGCCTTGATCGGCGCGGGACTCGCGTGGTTGCTGTTCAATGGTCGAGCGGCGAGCCCCTTCGGATTCCGGTTCCACCTCGCGGTGACGCCCTCGCTCACCCTGGTGGGCATCGTTTGGGCACTGTGCATGGGCCTCATCGGCGGGCTGCTGCCGGCCGTGCGAGCCGCACGCGTGCCCGTGACGGTCGCGCTGCGCGCGACCTGAGCAGCGCGACCCGCCGCTGCGGGCACGGCCCGCTCTAGCCCACTCTGCCGCCGAAACGCTAAGATCGACCGGACCGGGACGCGCAACCGCTGCGACCGTGAGGGGACCCGCGATGATCCGTAAGCACGCTCTCGCCCTGGTGTCGGTGCTGTCCGCCCTGATGGTGGCGGGCTGCGCCCTGCGTGAACGAGCGGCCGGCACGGCGCCGCAACCCGCCGCTCCGGCCAACGTCACGGCCGAGCGGCTGGTCCATGCCGCCGAGGAGCCCGGCGAGTGGATGACCTACGGGGGCACCTACTCCGAGCAGCGCTTCAGCAGGCTGAAGCAAATCGACTCGAGCAACGTGGGCCGACTCGGCCTCGCGTGGTTCGCGGACTACGAGACCAATCAGGACCAGCAGGGCTCGCCGCTCTACATCGACGGGGTGATCTACGTCTCGACGGCGCGCAACGTGGTGTACGCCTTCGATGCGAGGACGGGCCGGCAGCTGTGGAAGTACAACCCGATGATCCACGGCGAGCGGCTCCGCTACAACGTGGGCCTCGTCAACCGCGGCATCGCCGCCTGGCGCGGCAAGATCATCATGGGCACGCTCGATGCCCGATTGGTCGCGATCGACGCCAAGACCGGAAAGGAGGTCTGGTCGACCGACACGGTTCCGGCGAGTCTCGGGCTCGGCGACATGACCAATCGTTACGCGATCACCATGGCGACGCGCGTCGCGAAGGGCAAGGTGTTCATCGGCGCCTCGGGCGGCGAGTTCGGCGTGCGGGGCTGGATCGCAGCCTTCGATGCCGAGACCGGCAAGGAAGTCTGGCGCTTCTGGACGGTGCCCGGGGATCCCTCGAAGGGCTTCGAGAACGAGGCGCTCGCGCGGGCCGCGCAGACCTGGAGCGGCCGGTGGTGGAGGTTCGGCGGCGGCGGCACCGTGTGGGACTCGGCGATCTACGATCCGGTGACCGACCTGCTTTACTTCGGCACTGGAAATGCGACGCCGTGGAACCCGCGCGTCCGCGAGACGAGGCTCGACGATGATCTGTACACCGCCTCGATCGTCGCGGTGAATCCGGATACCGGCGCGTACGTGTGGCACTACCAGGAAACGCCGGCGGACTCCTGGGACTACGATGCGGTGAGTCCCATGATGACGGCGGATCTCACGATCGGCGGTGAGCGCAAGCACGTCATCCTGCAGCCCTCCAAGAACGGCTTTCTCTATGTGCTCGAGGCCGCGACCGGCAAGCTCCTGAGCGCCGATCCGTTCACCGAGGAGAACTGGGCGACCGGCGTCGACATGAAGACCGGCCGTCCGATCGTCGTGCCGGCGGCGCGATACGCGAAGCAGCCGTGGGATGCCGCCCCGGGCGTGCAGGGCGGACACAGCTGGCATCCGAATGCCTTCAGCCCGGATACGGGCCTGCTCTACATCCCCGCGTGGGAGTCGTATTTCACGTTGGCGAGCCCTGCGCCCGGGCGCCGGACGATGCCCCGCGGCGGATTCGATCTCGGCATCCGCATGGGCGCGCGGATCGCGCCCGGGACGCTGCAGCCGTACGACCGGCGCGGTGTCCGCGGCCGGCTCGAGGCATGGGATCCCGTCGCGCGCAAGATCGTCTGGGAGACCGAGCCCTTCTCGACCGGGCTACCGACGGGCGGCGTTCTCGCGACGGCGGGCAACCTCGTCTTCATGGGCGACGGGGGTGGCAAGGTCCTCACGGCCTACGATGCGCGAACCGGCGCGAAGCTCTGGAGCTTCGATGCGAAGACCGCCGTGCTCGCCGCGCCGATCAGCTATGAGCTCGACGGCGTGCAGTACGTCGCGGCGAGCGTCGGCGGCGCCGCGCAGGGCGGCTACTTCGCCCCGACCAATGCGCGCATGCTGGTGTTCGCGCTCGGCGGCAAGACCGTGCTGCCGCAGCCGCCACCCTACACGCCCCCGCCGCTCAATCCGCCGCCTCTTGCGGCATCCGCCGACGTGGTGGCGCATGGCGGGGAGCTCTACTCGCAGTACTGCTCGGTGTGCCACGGGATCAACGGCATGCAGGCGCGCACCAGCTTTCCGAATCTCACCGTCACCCCGCTGCTGTGGACGCAGGAGGGTTTCGATGCGGTGGTGTTGCAGGGCGTGCGGACGGAGAAGGGCATGGGCTCGTTCGCGAAGGACCTGACGCCCGAGGATGCCGTGGCGGTACGCGAGTATCTGATCTCGCGTGCCACGCTGATCAAGGCGCTCGGCCCGCGCGCCTTCCGCCCCTTCCCTCCGCCCTAGGCGACCCGGCCCCGAATTCGCCCCTGTCCCTCCGCGGCGCAGCGGCCGCCCTGGGCACGACGCGGAACGGCGCGCGGCCGCACCGATCAGCCGAGCGACTGTGACGCACGTCTCGCGCCGTCGCGCCATTCCATGACCCATTCGCTGGGCAACGCGGCCCGGTCGTCTAGGCTTGCTCTGCTTTGTGGGCGGGCTCGCGGGGCTCGCGGGGCTCGTGGGATTCGAGGGATTCGTAGCGCTCCCGGCGGCTCGAGAGAGGTTTGCGCGATGGCGAGCAGAGCTGATCGGATGATGAGCGCGGATGGCGCGCTCAATCGCCGCCTGCAGCGACTCGGACTCGAGGGCCACGAGGAGTCCTGGATCGACCGCTACGTCCTCTGCAACCACCTGGTGAGCCCGAACGCCGCCCTGCCGCGCCAGAAGTTCGAGGCGACCGCGCGCTTCATCCGCGATCTCATCGCGCACCGCTGGGCGAGAACGCGCCTGTCGCGCGCCGAGGCGAAGCCGAAGCGCGTCTACTACCTCTCCATGGAGTTCCTCCTCGGGCGGTCGTTGCGCAACAACATGATGAATCTCGCGGCCGAGCCGACCGTGCGCCACGCGATGCAGCAGGAGGGTTGGGATCTCGAGTCGCTCATCGAGGAGGAGCCGGACGCCGGGCTCGGCAACGGCGGGCTCGGGCGGCTCGCGGCGTGCTTCATCGATTCGCTCGCGACCCTGCAGTATCCGGCGATCGGCTACGGACTGCGCTACGAGTACGGCATCTTCCGCCAGGCCATCCAGGGAGGCTGGCAGGTCGAGCGGCCCGACGACTGGCTGCACAATCTCGATCCGTGGGAGGTGAAGCGCCCCAACCGCACGTACGCCGTGCCGCTCAACAGCTCGTTCGTGCTGCAGGGCGCAAGCATCGCCGTGCAGCGCAACCGCCCCTCGCGCCTGCTCGGCATCGCTTACGACCGCCCGATCGTCGGCTACGGCGCCCACTGCATCAACACGCTGCGCCTGTGGGCGGCGGCCGCGCCGGACTCCCTCGACTTTGCGGAGTTCTCCCACGGGGACTTCGCCGGCGCGGTGATGCAGAGCGTCGCCGCCGAGTCGCTCACCCGCGTCCTGTATCCGGACGATTCGACGCTCGCGGGCCGGGCGCTGCGGTTTCTGCAGCAGTACTTCCTCGTGAGCTGCTCGCTGCAGGACATCATCGCCCGCTTCCGCGAGGACGGGTCGGACTGGTCGCAGCTTCCCGACCGCGCCGCCGTCCAGATGAACGACACGCACCCGGCGCTGTCGGTCGCGGAGCTGATGCGGCTGCTGCTCGATGTCGCGCAGCTGCCCTGGCGCGATGCCTGGGATCTGACGGTGCGGACTCTCGCGTACACCAATCACACGCTGCTGCCCGAAGCGCTCGAGCGCTGGCCCGTCGAACTGTTCGAGGTGCTGATCCCGAGGCACCTCGAGATCATCTACGAGATCAACCGCCGGTTTCTCGATGACGTCCGGCGGGATTACCCGGGCGATGAGGCGCGCGTTCAGCGCATGAGCCTCATCGAGGAAGGGCCGGTGAGGAAGGTGCGCATGGCGCACCTTGCCGTCGTCGGCTCGCACAGCACCAACGGCGTCGCGGCCATCCACTCGCAACTGCTGACGACGCGGGTGCTGCCGGACTTCAACGAGATGTTCCCCAAGCGGTTCAACAACAAGACGAACGGCGTGACGCCACGTCGCTGGCTGCAGCAAGCGAACCCCCACCTCTCGGAGCTGATCACCCGGACCATCGGCCCGGCGTGGATCACGGACCTCGCGGAGCTGCGCGAGCTCCTGCATTTCGTGGACGACGGCGCGTTCCGCGAGGAATTCCGCGCCGCCAAGCGGGCGGCGAAGCTCGCGTTCGCGAGCTGGCTCAGGGCGAGCGCGGGGCACATCGTAGACCCGGAGGCGATCTTCGACGGCCACGTGAAGCGGATTCACGAGTACAAGCGCCAGCTGCTGAACGTGTTGCACATCGTCGTGCTCTACAACCGGCTGCGGCACGACCCCGGGCAGAGCTTCACCCCGCACGTCTTTTTCTTCGCCGGCAAGGCGGCGCCCGCCTATCATCTGGCGAAGCTGATCATCAAGCTCATCAACAACGTCGCCGCGACGATCAACAGCGATCCGCTGGTCCGCGGTCGCATCCAGGTCCTGTTTCTGCCGGAATACAACGTCAGCATGGCCGAGCGCCTCATACCGGCGTGCGACGTCTCCGAGCAGATCTCCACCGCCGGCTACGAGGCGAGCGGCACGGGAAATATGAAGTTCATGATGAACGGCGCCCTCACGATCGGCACGCGCGACGGGGCGACGATCGAGATGGCCGAGGAAGCCGGCGCCGACAACCTGTTCCTCTTCGGGCTCACCGCCCAGCAGGTCGCCGAGAGCGCCGGCTGGTACGACCCGAGCTGGCACTACGCGAACGAGCCGCAGACCCGCGCGGCGCTCGACCTCATCTTCTCCAATCACTTCAATCGCGACGAGCCGGGCGTATTCGGCCCGATCCACGATGCGCTGCTGCTGCAGGGCGATCACTACCGCCACCTCGCGGATCTCACCGACTACGCGCGCGCTCACCGCGAGCTCGCCGCCTTGTACGAGGACCCCGAGGCGTGGACGCGCAAGGCGATCATCAACGTGGCCCGCAGCGGCAAGTTCTCGAGCGACCGCACCATCGCCGAATACGCCGATCACATCTGGGATCTGAGGCCCTCTCCCGTGCGCTGAGGCCCGCCGGCCTCTCCTGGACTCGAGCGGACCCCGGTATACTCGGGCGCCACGGCGAGCGGTGTCGCACCGAGAATCGGACTCGCCCTGACCGGGGGAGGGCAGAGCGATGCAGGCCACGATCGTGACGGCGCTCACCTCAGCCGCTCACGCTGTCGATGCCCGGTCTCTCGCCGCTCGGTACTTCGCGCCGGCCGCCCATCTCGGGCAATCGGCTGGCCGGAGCGAGTCGCGCGCGTGCGTGCAGTGCCGGCGATGTCGCGCGTGAGGCGCCGCGCCGGCTCGAGTGCGGGCCCGGGCGCGCCGCACGGCGAGTCGGCTCCTCCGTCCTGCCCCCCGGGCCCGGTCCCCGAGCGAGCGGGAACGTCGATGACGCTCGCCGAGCTGATCGACAGCCTGCCGATGTCGCCCACGCAGGTCGGCGTCGCCGTACTCTGCGCGCTGGTTCTGTTCATCGACGGCTACGACATCCAGGTGATGGCGCTCGCGGTGCCCGCGCTCGCGCAAGGCTGGTCGCTGCCGCCCGCGAGCTTCGGGCTCTCCCTCTCGGCGGTCGTGATCGGCATGGCGGTCGGATCGGGCCTGCTCGGGCCGCTCGGGGATCGCCTCGGTCGGCGCACCTTGCTCGTCGCGGCCCTCACAGTCACGGCCCTCGCAACAGCGGGGACGGCTCTAGCGGCAAGCCCCACCCAGCTCGTGTTCTGGCGTCTGGCGACCGGGCTTGCCCTCGGGGGCGGAATTCCGAACTGCGCGGCACTCACCGCGGAGTACGCGCCGGTTGCGCACCGCTCCCTCACCATGGGACTGATGAACATCGCATCGCCCGTCGGCGCGTTCAGCGCCGGACTCGTGGCGCCACCGGTTCTCGAGGCCTACGGCTGGCGCGGCGCATTTCTGATCGGCGGCGCGGCGCCGCTGCTCGTCGCGGCTCTCGCCCTGCGCAGTCCCGAGTCGCTCAAGTTCCTCGGGGTGCGCCGTCCGGCCGATCCGCGGATCGTGCATCACCTGCGCCGCATCGCCCGCCACGTGGATCCGCGCTCGATACGGCTCGAGGCGCATGCGGCGCGCTCGCGCGAGTGCTGGTGGGAGCCGCTCGGCCGACGGTACCTCGCACGGACGCTGCTGCTGTGGACCTTGTTGTTCCTCAATCTGTTCAATCTCTATGTGCTGATCAGCTGGCTCGCGGCGCTGCTCGAGCAGTCGGGCTGGACGCGCGCGGCGGCGCTGCACGGCGCGGTCATGATCCAGGCAGGGGGCATCGTCGGGGGGCTGCTTGCGTCGCGCCTGATGGACCGCGGCGCCACCCGACCGGCCCTCCTCGCCGGGTTCTGCCTGGCCGCGGCGTCGCTCCTCGCGTTCAGGGTCGCGCCGCGGGGCGACTCGTGGATCGTGCTCCTGCTGCTCACCGGAGCGGGGGTGTCGGGGTGTCAGCTGTCCCTCAACACCTTGTCGGCGGCATACTATCCTCCGGCCATCAAGGCGACCGGAGTCGCGTGGGCGCTGCTCGTCGGCAGCCTGGGCTCCGTGGTCGGCCCACTCGCCGGCGCCTGGCTGATCGAGGAGCAGCTGCCGCCGCCGACGATCCTCGGACTCCTCGCGGTCCCCGCCCTGGTGTGTGCGGCGGGCGTGGGCCTCATGCGCGGGCGTTGGCAGGCGCATTGACATCGAGTGCTTCGAGGCGAGCCATGCGACAGCTCGAGCCGGTGGGACCCGTTCGCGCGACGGTTCACTACTTTCACCCCGACCTCGCGCGCGGCCGCTTCGACATCATCGAGCCGGAGCGCAATTCGATGGCCTTCGAGCCGCACGAGGTGGTCATCCGCGACATGCGCGCCGCGGGGGCCGAGGTCTGCCTCGCCGAGCAAGGATTCATGCTTGCCGCGCACGAGAGCCGCGTCGCGCGCACGCGCGCGATCATCGAGACGAACAGCGTCGCCCAGCTGGGCGACCCCCCGGTGAACCGAGCCTACTACGAGGAGCTCTTGCCGCTCATCGCGCAGCTGAGCGGCGCCCGCGAGGTGATCCCTCAGGCGACCGGCCTCACCGTGCGCTTCAGTCAGCGCTCCAAGCGCCAGAGCTGGGCGGGCGCGGCCGGATTCATTCATCTCGATGTGACGCAGCGGTCCATCGAGCGCTTTCTTCAATTCAGTCTCGCCGCCGCCGGACGGCCGATCGCGCCCTTCAGGCGCGTGGTCATGTACCAGACCTGGCGCGCGATCACGGATCCGCCGCAGGATAATCTTCTCGCCCTGTGCGACCGGCGCTCCGTTCCGGTCGCCGACGTGAAGCTCTACGACGCCGTCATCGGCGCTGCGGGTACGGCGCTCGAGAGCGTCGAGGCGCGAAGCTGCCGGTACGGGCCCGGTCACCGCTGGTGGTACGCTTCCCAGATGACGGCCGGCGACCTCCTGGTGTTCATCGGATACGACTCGGCGGATCCCGAGGCCGTGCAGCCCTTCCACACCGGCTTCGATGTGCCGGGGTACGAGCACGCAACTCCGCGGGGCAGTCTCGAGGCACGCTTCTTCGCGTTCCATGACTGAGGGGGACTGTGCGCAGGTGCTGATCGCCGGGGCGGGACCGGTCGGGCTGCTCACGGCCCTCGCACTCGCGCAGGTCGGCGTGGAGGTGCTCGTCATCGAGGCGGAGGGCCAGCTCAACGACTCGCCCCGCGCCGCCCAGGCGCAGGCCGAGCGGCTCGGCGCCCGCGTGCGCTTCGGCCACAAGCTCGTCGGACTCGCACGGAGCGCGGGCGGCATCCGCGCCGAGCTTGAGACGCCGCACGGCAGCCGCGCGGTGCGAGCCGAATGGCTGATCGGCGCCGACGGCGCGCGCAGCACGGTTCGCGAACTGCTCGGGCTGCGCTTCGCGGGACACACCTCGCCGAACCGCTTCGTCGCGACGAACATCGACTGCGACATGGCGGCGTACGGGTATCAGCCGTCGAACTTCATCTGCGACCCGGTGCACGGCGGGGTGGTCGCCCAGCTCGACGGGCAGGGTCTGTGGCGCCTCACCTACCGTGAGAGCGCGGCGGATCCGGCCGAGCGCGCCGGCATCGAGCTTGAGCGCCGCGCCTCGCAGCTCGCTTAGGAGACCCGCATGCAAGGGCCGAGCCCGCAGGACCGCACCGAGATCTACGAGCTCTACGCTCGCTACAGCTGGGCGCTCGATACCGGCGATACCGAGGCGTACGTCGCTCTGTTCAGCGCGGACGGTGAGGCGATCGAGGAGACCCGCGAGGGCGCGACGGAGGTCTACCGCGGACGCGAGGCGATTCGCCGCCTGGCGCTCAAGTTTCGCGGGCGCGCCGATTTCCCGGGACATCAGCACCAGATGGCGCAGTTTCTCTTCGAGCGCGACCTCGTCGGGAGGGTCGATGGCGTCTGGAGGATCCGCTCCAAGGCGATCATGGGCTGGGCGGGCGAGGTCCTTGCGCGCTTCCCATCGCCCGAAAGCCGATGACGCTCGGGGCAGACCGGCAACCGATGCGAAAGCTCCTCGAGGGCCGCGTGGCGCTCGTCACGGGAGCGGGTCGGGGAATCGGACGGGCGCACGCCCTCGCGCTCGCCGCAGCCGGTGCCGCCGTGCTGGTGAACGACCTCGGTGGAGATTTTCGGGGCGAGGGAGCGAGCGACGCCGAGCCTGCGGAGGCGGTCGCCGCTCGGATTCGGGCGGACGGCGGCCGTGCGCTCGCGGACGCCGGCAGCGTCGCCGACTGGGAGAGTGCGCGCATCATGGTCGAGCGCGCGGTGTCCTGCCTCGGGGGACTCGACATCGTGGTGAACAACGCGGGGATTTGCCGCTTTGCGACCGTCGAGGAGATGTCCCGAGAGGACTGGGCCCTGCAGATCGGCGTCAATCTCACCGGCACGGCCGCGGTCTGTCACTGGGCGGCACACTACTGGCGGTCCCTCGGGCCGCGGGCGGGTCGCGCCATCATCAACACCTCCTCGCCCGCGGGAACCAACCCCGTGGCGGGCAGCCCCGCATACTGCGCATCGAAGGCGGCCGTTGCGGCGTTCACCGTGGCCGCCGCCGCGGAGCTCGCCGACCTCGGCGCGCGGGTGAACGCGATCGCGCCCATGGCGCGCACCCGCATGACTCTCGCGGTCGCGGCGCACGAGGAGGCGATGCGGCCGGTCGAGAGCGGGTTCGATCGCCTCGCGCCCGAGCGGATCGCGCCGCTCATCGTGTACCTCGCCGGTGAGCACTGCCGCTTCACCGGCAGGGTGTTCGGGATCGAGGGGGATGATCTGTTCGTCTTCGAGGGCTGGAGCGCCGAGCACCACTTCAACAATGGGCGACGGCCGTGGTCCGTCGAGGAGCTCGAGCGCGCCCTCGCGAGCGTCGACCGCCAGGACCGTGGCTACTACATTGCCCCCTCGAAGCGCATCGCCGGTCCAAGCCCCACGGATGAGACGCTGGCGCTTCTCGAGCGCGCCCGTCGCGAGCGCTGACTCGCCCGCGCGGATCGTCGCCTCAGAACCCCTGCGTCACGGTGAGCATGAACTCCCGGGGGGCGCCGACGATCCACTCGTAATCGCCGTTGGTCAGATCATTGTCCGCGTAGAATTTGTTGAACGCATTCGTGACGTGCGCATCGATCGCGGTATTGGTCCCCGGCGACCAGCGGACGCCTGCGTCGGCGACCGCGTACGACGGCAGCACGTGCGTGTCCTCTCCGTCGGCAAAGCGATCACCGACGTAGCGCAGGCCGGCCTGCAGCTCCCAGCGAGGGTTCAGCGTCCAGATCAACCAGAGATTGGCGGCCTGCTCCGGCACTCCGACCGGGCGGTAGCCGTCGAGTGAGACCACCGCTCCGGAGAGGGTCTCGGAGAACTGATCGTAGCGCGCCTGCAGCGTGGTCCCGTTCACCTCGACGTGCCAGCCGCCGCCGAGATTCGCGATGACGGAGGCCTCGAGGCCGCGCGAGGACTGCTGCCCGACCTGCAGCGACAGATTGACGTTCGCGGGATCGGGCGTGAGCAAGTTGTTCTTGATGATGCGATACGCCGCGAACGTCCACTCCAGGCGATCGTTCCACGCCACCTGCTTCAGCCCCGCCTCGACCTGCTTGCCGACGCTCAGCGCAAAGCTCTGCTGGACGGTGCTCAGACTTACGAGGTTGCCGACCGAATCGGTCGCCGTGGAGTACTGGGCGTACGCGTTGAGTCCGGGCAGCAGCTGGTAGACGGCGCCGATGCGCCAGCTCAGCGGATTGAACGTGGCGGTCGATTCCACATCGGCGATGAGATCCTCCCGGTCCGCATGCTCGTGATCGAGGCGCAGCCCCGCGACCAGCGACAGCGCCCGCGTGAGCTCGAGTCTGTCCTCCGCGAACAGATCGTACAGATCGGCGAGGGCTCGATAGTGCTGCGGCGCGAGCGTGCCGCTCGGAAACGTGCCCTGCGGCGTGCCGTCGATGCCGACGAATTCCGTCGCGTTCGCGACCGACCAGTAGTTGCGGTCGAAATAGATGTGGTTCACGTCGCCACCGGCGGCGACGTCGTTGTCCAGGCCGAGGACGGAGTGCTTCCAGGCGATCTGCGCACGGTCACCGAGCTGGTGCAGGTGCTGCACGACTTGGTAGAAGCCGGTCTCGCTGAATTCGTCCGTCGCCGGCAGGTAGGTGAAGTCCACGTTCTGGCCGCGCCACAGGCGATGGGCTTCCTGGTAGTAGAGCGTGTCTTGAAAGGTGAGGTTCTCCGCCGCCGTCCACACGGTCTTCAGCTGCGTCCAGTTGTCCTGCCAGAGCACGTCCGAGCCGTAAGTCGTGTAGTTCACGTCCCGCAGCCCGGACAGCGCGACGCCGTTGATCAGCGGCAGCCCGGAGTACACGGTCGGCCATTGATCGTCATAGTCCTCCGACAGCGTGAGGTGCAGATTCTCCGTCGGCTCAAAGCCGAGCGCTCCCCTGAACGCGTTGCTGCTCGACTGACCGTTCTGCAGGAAGCCGCTCGAGCCGAGATGGTCGAAGTCGAACCGATAGTCGATCCCCGGCGCGAGCGGGCCGCTCGCATCGAGTGCTCCCTGGTAGCTGTCGTAGGAGCCGCCCCCCAGGCGCACCGAGCCCTGGCTGTCCTCGGTCGGCTCGAGCGGGATCACGTTGATGGCGCCGCCGACCGCCCCGGTACCGTAGAGCACCGAGGCCGGGCCGGCGAGGGTCTCGATGCGGTCGATCGCCCAGGTATCGAAGGGGAAGGTGACCGTATTGGCCGCGACCGGCATCTGGATGCCGTCGTAGAGGACCATGACCGACCCCTCGCCGACGAAGCCGCGCGCTCCCAACGCTCCGAGGCCGTTCCCGAGCGTCGCCTGGGTCGTGAATCCGGCGGTTCGCGTGACGGCATCGTTGACGGTCACGTCGCCGCGCAGCTGGATCGCGTCCCCGGAGACCACCTGAATGCTCGCCGGCGTGTCGAGCACGCTGATCCCGAGTCGACTGCCGGTGGAATCCGGCTCTTTGAGGCTGATGTTGCGCACCTTTTGCGCCGTCACCCGCACCTCCTGCAGATTCGCGGCGCCGGTGGTGCTGGCTGCGGTGGTGCTGGCCGGCGCGTCGGCCCACGCGCTGGGGGCGAGCCCCGCCAGCACCGGGCCGAGGAGCGCTAAGGCGCAAGGCGCGACTCGCGCCGCTGGACGAACTCCCGCTCGAGGTATGAGCCTGATGATTGCCGTGAGCACCGGAGACCCTCTGTATGCCGTGATTGTGGCGGCCTCGCAAGCGTCGGCCCGCCATTAAAGCGAATACGCCGCGCGTCGGCCCTTCCCTCCCCGTGTCGCGCGCCATCGGCTGCGGGGGTGCCCTGCGGCGGGGCCGCTCGACACTACGGAGTCAAGTCCGAGCCCACCGCGCCGCGTGCGACGAGGGAGGAGGTCGCAAGACGCGCCGACCGGGCGTTGCGCCTCGCATGGATCTCGGCGCGTCGTTTCTTCATCCACAGCACGACGCCCGTGACGCTGAGCAGCGCGACGATGAGGCCGATGAGAGCGATGAAGGCCCGGCCCCAGAAGCCGAGAATCTGACCGGTGTGGAGCGGGTATTGCCACAGGGCGAATCGGTCGGCAGGCGTACCGGCGTGATGGCCGACGGATTGCAGCCATTCGCCCGTCGCGCCGTCGATGTAGAGCGTCTCGTAGTGAAAATGCCATGCCACATCGCCGCGGTGCGGGTCGATGAAGACCACCTTGTAGATGCCCGGCGCCCCGTCCGCCTGTCCCATGTAATAAGGCACCATGTGCGATGAGGCTGTGGAAAGATGCGCGTGCGCGGCGGCGAGCGCCGCGGCGAAGGAAATGCGCGGGGGCTGCGCGGCATGCGGCAAGCGCGGCAGCGTCTCCGACGGGCTCGGGGTGAGCCTGCCGAAGAGACTGACCACCGGATCGAAGACTTGCGTGGTCAAGTTGAAGTAGACGCTCGTGAATGCCATGACGATGAGGACCGGCAAGAACCACAGGCCCCCGGCGCGATGCAGATCGAAATTCCGCCGCGTCGGGCGCGCGCGGCGCTTCAAGCGCCAGGCCTGCCTCCAGCGCCGCCACCAGCTGCGACCTCGCGTCGCGGCCGCCGCGGCTCTGCCGTGCAGAGGCAGCGTGAGGTAGGCGCCGACGAAGCAGTCGAGCAGCCACACCAGGGCGACGATCCCCATGAACCATTCGCCCCAGTCGCCGGGCACGTAGAGCGTGTAGTGCAATCGGTAGAGGAAGGGGATCAGGCTCGCGCGATTGGCGTGGAAGACTCCCCGCTCGCGGCCGCCGAGGATCCGGCCGGTCACGGGATCGAGGAAGATCTCCGTGAGAGCGAGCGGATACGGCCTGCCCGTTGCGGGGTCTTGCATGGCCGAGAGCTGCACGCGGACGCTCTCGCCTGGCTCGCGATCGAGCGTCAGCACCTCGATATCGGCGTGCGGATACGCTGCGCGCACTTTGCGGGCGAGCTCATCCACGCTCAGCGCCGCGCCCGGCCTCCCGGCGACACGGTAGAGCTCGGGGTTCAAGGCGCGATCGAGCTCGGTGTAAAACGCGATGGCGCTGCCGGTGAGGCCGGCGACGAACAGAAAGACCGCCATGAACAAGCCGGCGTACCGGTGCAGCAGCACGAACGCGCGACGCAATCTCGTGTTAGACGCCATGGGCTTGAAGGATCCGCTCTAGCCATACGCGGGATGCCGGCGCTTCCCTCGAGGCGCTCGGCGTCGAGCCGCGGATCATCGTGCCGGCACCGATCGGACGCGGGCACGGTTCGGGGCGCCGGTCCTATAATACCGCCCCTCGATGATCCCGGCCGCGGGGCCGCGAATGACGGAGTGACAGTCCATGAGCGAAGCGAGCATGAGCGCGGACCGGTTGCGCCATCTACAGGCGGTCGTCAAAGCGGAGATCGCGGCGGGCCTGTACCACGGGGCCGTGATCAAAGTGGCGCGCGGCGGCCAAGTGGCCCTCGACGTCGCGATAGGCTCGGCGGACGCGGCGCAGACCCAGCCGCTCACGCGCGATTCGGTCTTCAGCATCTTCTCGGTGACCAAGGCGTTCACGAACGTGCTCACGCTCCGGGCGATCGAGCTCGGGCAGTTCGCGCTCACGAGCCGCATCTCGGATCTCATTCCGGAGTTCGCGGGCCATGGCCGCGAGGCGGTCGAGATCTGGCATCTCCTGTCGCATCAGGCCGGCTTTCCGATCATATTCGAGGTCAAGCCGGGCATGTACATCGATCGGTTCGATGAGATGGTCGCCGCCGTGGTCGAGGTGGTGAAGCCCGTCGATCCGCCGTGCGCGAAGGTCTCCTACTCCCCGCTCGTCCATCACGTGCTGCTCGCGGAGGCCGTGCGCCGCACGGACCCCAAGCGCCGCTCGTACCGGGCGATCGTGCAGGAGGAGATCCTCACCCCGCTCGGGATGCAGGACACCTCGGTCGGGGTGCGCCCCGACTTGCGGCCGCGCAAGGTCGTGCCGGATTTTCGGGGCAACTATCCGATCGGCCACCGCGGGCACAGCAACTTGGGACCGAACGGCGCATTCGAGGAGGAGCACGCGGAGATGCCCTGGGTCGGCATCGCCTCGACGGTGCCGGACATGTTCCGCTTCGCGGAGATGCTGCGGCAGGGCGGCGCGCTCGGGGCCGTCCGGATTCTCTCGCCCGCGATCCTGGAGCTCGCCCGCCGCAACTGGACCGCAGAGAAGCCGAACGAGCTCGACGCTCAGCGCAGCAAGTCGCGCGGCTGGGCGCCGACGCCCGCGTTCATCGGACTCGGCTTCGCCCTGCGCGGCACCGCCATCTGCCACCACCTGTTCGGCACGCTCGCCTCGCCCGGCACGTACGGCAACTACGGCGCCGGCACGACGCTCTACTGGGTCGATCCGGAGCGCGATCTGACGTTCGTCTGTCTGTCGGCGGGCGTGATGGAGAGCAACGCGAACGTGGAGCGCTTCCAGAGGCTCTCGGACATCGCGATCTCGGCGGCGGTTTGACGGGGCGCGGCGTGGGGCCGGCGCCGCCGAAGGGGGACGCGTTCGACTACATCGTCGTCGGCGCGGGCTCGGCGGGCTGCGTGATCGCCGCGCGCCTCTCCGAGGATCCCTCCACCCGGGTGTGCCTCATCGAGGCCGGCCCGCGCGATCGGCATCCGTTCATCCACGTTCCGGCCACGGTCGGGGCGGCGATCGCGACGCGCGCCATCAACTGGCGCTTCCTCACCGTGCCGCAGCCCCGGCTCGCCAACCGGCGCATTCCGATTCCGCGCGGCCGCGTGATCGGCGGCTCGGGCTCGATCAACGGCATGGTGTACTTCAGGGGCCAGCCCTCGGACTACGAGGACTGGGTCGCCGCAGGAAACCCCGGGTGGGGCTACCGGGAGGTGCTGCCGTACTTCCTGCGCTCGGAGCGCAACCTCTTCTACGCGGGCTCGCCGTACCACGGCACGGACGGACCGATGAACGTGAAGTTCGTGGACCGCCCGAACCCGATGACCGCGGCATTCCTCGCCGCGATGGCGGGGCTCGGCTATCCGCATTGCGAGGACTTCAACGGACCGAACCCGGAGGGTTACGGCCTGCGGCAGGGCACGATCCTCGACGGCCGTCGCGTCTCCACGGCGACCGCCTATCTCGAGCCCGCGCGCGCGCGCGCGAACCTCACCGTTCTGACGGACGCGCTCGCCGAGCGGGTGGTGTTCGACGGACGGCGCGCGGTGGGGGTCGACGTCCGGCGGGGCGGGGAGCGCAAGCGCCTCGCGGCGAGGGCGGAGATCGTGGTGAGCGGCGGGGCGATCAACTCTCCGCAGATCCTCATGCTCTCGGGCGTCGGCGAGGGCGCGCACCTGCGCGAGCGCGGGATCGAGGTGGTGCACGATCTGCCGGCGGTCGGCGCCAACCTCCACGATCATCTCGCCGCCGCCGTGCTGATGGAGATGCGCGACACCGCCTCCTACGGCATCTCGGTCCGGACGCTGCCGCGGGCGGCCTGGAACCTGCTCGAGTACTCCTTCGGCCGCAAGGGCCCCCTTGCGAGCAACGTCTTTGAGAGCACCGCGTTCGTGAAGACCACGCCCGGGCTGCGCCGTCCCGACCTGCAGATCGTGTTCCAGACCGCGCGGCGCAATCGCTCGACGTTCCCATTCCCCCTCGGGCACGGATTTGCCTTGAGCGCCGTCAATCTCTACCCGAGGAGCCGCGGCCGCATCCGGCTCGCGAGCCCCGATCCGGGCGCACATCCGGACATCGATCCGAACCTGCTCGGCGACCCGGCCGACGTGGCCCCGCTCGTGCGCGGCATCGAGCTCGGCCGCCGCATCGCGCGCAGCGCCGCCTTTGCGCGCTACCGCGCCCGCGAGGTGCAACCCGGGCCGGCGGCTGAGGACGAGGCGGCCCTCGTCGATTACATCCGCAGAGCCGCAAGTACGGTGCATCACCCGTGCGGCACCTGCCGCATGAGCGGCGCGGACCCGCGCTCGGTGGTGGACTGGCAGCTGCGAGTGCGCGGCGTCGAGGCGCTGCGGGTCGCCGATGCCTCGGTGTTTCCGAGCATCGTCGGCGGCAACACCAATGCCCCGACCGTCATGGTGGCCGAGCGCGCCGCGGACATGCTCCGCGGACGCCCGCAGCTGCCCGCGCTCGAGGAGCGCTCGTGCCGTTGACCGTGGGCGATCTCACCGGCTACGCGGCCGCAGTGTGCACGACGCTCGCCTTCGTGCCGCAGGTCTTGAAGATCCGTCGCGAGCGCTCGGCCGGCGACCTCTCCTCCGGCATGTACATCGTCTACATCGTCGGCGTCGGCCTGTGGCTCGCCTACGGCATCGTCGTCGCTTCCTGGCCGGTCATCCTCGCGAACGGGGCGACGATCTGCCTCGCGATCACGGTGCTCTGCATGAAGTGGCGCTTCACCCGCCGCCCGAGCGCTCCGGGCGGCACACGCCTCGGCGCGGACAGGCGCCCGTGACCTCGAAGGGGTAAGATCCCTCAAGAGGCGGTCGGACACCGTGCGATGACGCGGATGCGAATGTCGCGATTGAGAAGCGATCTCTCCCTGCGGTGTGCCGTCGCGGGGGCGCTCTGCGCCCTCCTGCTCCTCTCCGGGTCGTCGCCGCCGAGCACCGCGGCGCAGGCGCAGCCGGTCACCGCGATTCTGCTCGTCGCCCGGGACGATCTGACCGACCCGGATTTCGAGGAGTCGGTCGTCCTCGTGATGAACAACCTCGGTCCCGGTCCGATCGGCATCATCGTCAACCGGCCGACGCCGGTTCCCGTCTCGCGTCTGTTCCCGGATGTGAAGAGCCTCGCGCAGGTGCGCGACAAGGTGTACTTCGGCGGGCCCGTCGAGATCGACTCCATCTGGTTCCTCGTTCGCGCCGCGGCGCCGCCCGAGCATGCGGTCGAGGCTTGTGAGGGGGTCTACTTGAGCGCGGACCGCGATCTGCTCCTGCAACTCCTCGGTCGCGCGAAGCCGATGGACGGATTGCGGATCTTCGCAGGCCACGCGGGCTGGGCGCCGACCCAGCTCGAGGCCGAGATTGCCCACGGCTACTGGGCCCTGAAGCGCGCGGACCCGGCGGCGATCTTCAACGGCCGATCCGAGCACCCCTGGCCCTCGCCGCAGGGTCCGAGACGCAGCACCTGAGGATCGGCCCAGCCGCGGAGGGCGTCCCTCCCAGGATCGTCGATCGAGCGGGCGCGGCCCGGCGGCGCCGCGCGGCTC
>JASHTK010000374.1 GCA_030040575.1 Gammaproteobacteria bacterium | reverse complement strand
TGAACACATAGCGCGCATAGCCCGGAATCGGCGCTGGCAGTTGCTCGGTGGCGGCATGCGCTCGCTCGGGCGCGGAGGCGGGTGCCGGGGCGAATCGGACCCGCTCGAGGGGACGCAGGCTCGCGTAGCGCCAGTTCTCATCGCGCGCCGTGGGCAGTCCACCGGCGAGGAGCGCCTCGATGGCCCGGCGCCGGCGGGAGCGTGCGACGACGCCGGACGGCAAGCTCTCGGCCGTGGCGGCGTGCTCCTCGGCAATCCGTTGAGTGAGGTCGTTGCTCATTCGAGAGATCCGCTTCGGTGCGTTCGGCTCCGGGGCGCCCGCCTCGGGCGCGTTCGCCTCGGGGTGTGCGCCTCAGGCCGCCTCCGTGGTGAGCCAGTCGTAGCCGCGGCGCTCGAGCTCGAGCGCGAGCGAGCGATCCCCGCTCTTCGCGATCCGCCCGCGCACGAGGACGTGCACGCGATCCGGCACGACGTGCTCGAGCAGCCGCTGGTAGTGCGTGACGAGCACAAATGAGCGGTCGCGCGCGCGCAGGCTGTTGACGCCCTCCGCGACGATCTTGAGCGCATCGATGTCGAGCCCCGAGTCGGTCTCATCGAGGATCGCGAGGCGCGGCTCGAGCACGAGCATCTGCAGGATCTCGTTGCGCTTCTTCTCCCCGCCCGAGAACCCCTCGTTGACGCCGCGGGAGAGAAAGCTCTCCTCCATGCGCATGATGCGCATCTTGTCGCGGACGAGCGCGAGGAACTCGAAGGCGTCGACCTCCGGCTGGTTGCGCTCCTTGCGGACGGCGTTCAAAGCGGCCTTGAGCAGGTAGACGTTGTTGACGCCCGGAATCTCGACCGGGTACTGGAACCCGAGGAACACGCCGCGGCGCGCGCGCTCCTCGGGCGCGAGCGCGAGCAGGTCGACGCCCTCGTAGGTGACGGTGCCGCGGGTCACCTCGTAGCCGGGCCGGCCCGCGAGCACATAGGAGAGCGTGCTCTTGCCGGAGCCGTTCGGCCCCATGATCGCGTGGACCTCGCCCCGCGGCACCTCGAGCGTGAGGCCGTTCAGCACGCGGGCGCCGCCGACCGTCACGTGCAGATCGTGGACGCTCAGCATCAGCCGACGGCTCCCTCGAGGCTCACCGCGAGCAGGTTCTGCGCCTCGACGGCGAACTCCATCGGCAGCTCCTTGAACACCGACTTGCAGAACCCGCTCACGATCAGGTTCACGGCGTCCTTCGCGCCGATGCCGCGCTGCAGGCAGTAGAACAGCTGGTCCTCGCTGATCTTCGAGGTGCTCGCCTCGTGCTCGACCGTCGCGGAGGGGTTCTTCACCTCGACGTACGGGAACGTGTGCGCGCCGCACCGCCCGCCCATCAGGAGCGAGTCGCACTGCGTGAAGTTGCGGGCGCCCTCGGCCGAGGGAAGGATCCTCACCAGGCCGCGATAGGTATTCTGCCCGTGGCCGGCGGAGATGCCCTTCGCGATGATGGTGCTGCGCGTGCCGCGGCCGATGTGGATCATCTTCGTGCCCGTATCGGCCTGCTGGTGGTGGTTGACCGTCGCGACGGAGTAGAACTCCCCGCTCGATCCCGCACCGCGCAGCACGCAGCTCGGGTACTTCCAGGTGATCGCCGAGCCCGTCTCGACCTGCGTCCAGGAGATGCGCGAGCGCTCGCCGCGGCACTCGCCGCGCTTGGTGACGAAGTTGTAGATGCCGCCGACGCCGTTCGCATCGCCGGGGTACCAGTTCTGCACGGTCGAGTACTTGATGTGGGCGTCGTTCAGCGCGACGAGCTCGACCACGGCGGCGTGCAGCTGGTTCTCGTCGCGCCTGGGCGCGGTGCAGTTGTGAACCGCAAACCCCTTGACCAGATACGAGTGCGGCTCCGACACCGTCTCGAAGTTGTAAACGAATCCCTCGTGCGAAGTGCGCTCGCTCTTCAGCACGGGCACGAGGAACAGGTCGCCGTGGCGGATGGCCCGCCGGCTGCGCGCACCCTCGGAGCGATACAACACCCACGCGTCGCGATGCCGGATCGTGCGGCCGTCGCGCATCGTCTCCGCAAACGCCTTGCGCTCGTGAATGAACACGAACGTGCCGTTGCGCGACCACATCTCCTGCAGCTGGAATGCGAGCCGACGGGAGTCCGTGACGGCGCGGATGCCGCGCAGCGAACCGCGAGTGGCGCTGCTTGCGTCTCCCCGATAGTAGGTGTCGAGCGCGAGCCTCTGGCGCGCCGGTGGCAGGTCCATCACGGCCTTGCTGAAGCGCTTGCCGTGCGCGTACCGCCCGCCGTGCGTCTCCATGAGGAAGCACAGCTCCTTCGAGTCGGTGACCAAGTCCACGCCGTTCTTGCGCCGGCCGCGCGCGACCGAGGGCCGCTTGCCCGTCAATCGCTCAACGAGGTGACACACGTCCTCGACCCACTGCGGCTCGTGTGCGCCGAACGCCCATTCGACCGCGGGGCAACCGTTGAACCGAGTGACGCACCCCGCGGCGACGTAGTACCCGAGCAAGCGCAGCAAATCATCGCTCAGCGAGGGGTCGTCACGCTCGATCTTATTGATCGGATAGCACAGCAGATCGCCCACCTGAAGATGACCTGCCGGAACGAATTGCGGAGTGGCGCGCGAGAGCTTGCGCGGATCGAGGTCGGCGAGCCGACCTGGGCCACGGGAGCTGCCCTGGACGCTCGCACGCGGAATCGCGAGCACCGGGTGCTCGGCGGTGACCGAAAAGCGGTTCGCCGGACTGCGCGGCGTGATGGCGACGAGCTCACCGACATAGCCACGGCGCATGATCTTCGCGACCTGCGCCTCCTCGCCGAGGGAATTGAGGACGGTGTCCCCGATCGCGACGTCGCGGATGGAGCGCAGCTCATCGCCGTAGCTGACCTCTTCATCGCCTGGCAGGCAGCCCTCGAGGTAGCTCACATAGGCGCCGTCGTCGGCGATGATGAGCGTGCGCTCGAACTGGCCGGTGTTCTTCTCGTTGATGCGAAAGTACGTGGAGAGCTCCATCGGGCAGCGCACGCCCTTCGGCACGTAGACGAACGAGCCGTCGGAGAACACCGCGGAGTTGAGCGCGGCGAAGAAGTTGTCGGCGGAGGGCACGACCGTGCCGAGATATTGCTCGATGAGCGCCGGATGCTTCTGCACCGCCTCGGAGAACGCGCAGAAAATCACGCCCGCCTCCGCCAGGCGCTCCTTGAACGTCGTCGCGACCGAGACGCTGTCGAAGACCGCATCGACCGCGACGCCCGCGAGCCGCGCCCGCTCGTGCAGGGGGACGCCGAGCTTCTCGTACGTGGCGAGGAGCTTCGGGTCCACCTCCTCGAGGCTCCTCGGGCCGTCAGTCCTCGCCTTGGGGGCCGAGTAGTAGGAGATCGCCTGATAATCGATCGCGGGGTAGCGGACGTGCGACCAGTGCGGCTCGCGCATCGTGCGCCAGTGCCGCAGCGCCTTCAGCCGCCACTCGGTGAGAAAGGCGGGCTCGCCCTTCTTGCGGGAGATGAGCCGCACCACCTCCTCGTCGAGTCCCGGCGGGAACGTGTCCGACTCGATGTCGGTCACGAAGCCGTGCCGGTACTGGCGGGCGACGAGCGCCTCGAGCTCCGCTGCAGTGTCACTCATGGCAGTCCTGGAACCTCGTCCTCGAGCGATCCTCGAGCCTCATCTGATGCCTGCGGGCCCGCCGCGCGGGATCCCGGGCGGGCCCGAGCGCGCGGCAAACTTGATCTCCCGCTCCACCGCCGGCAGGTGCGGCTGCACCGAATCGAGGCCGGCCAGGTGCGCAAGGGTCACCTCGTGCAACGATCGGCGGATGGCGAGATTCAGCCGCTGCCACGTCCGCCCGACCCGGCAGGTCTCCTCGATCCCGCACTGCCCGTGGCCGATGGAGCAATCGGTGAGCGCGAGCGGCCCTTCGAGCGCATCGAGGATCGACGCTGCGCTGATCTCGGCCGCCGGTCGCGCGAGGCGGTAGCCGCCGTGCAGGCCGCGCGTCGAGCTCACGAGCCCGGCGCGCTGCAGCTGCTTCAGGAGCTTGCTCACCGTCGGGCCCGCGATGTGCGTCCGCTCCGAGAGCGCCGCCGCGGTCTGCACGCGCAGCGGCTCCTCGGCGAGCATCGCGAGGATCACGGTCGCATAATCGGTGAGCTTGCTGATGCGCAGCATGGCGGCTTCCTCAAGTAGGACTATATTAGTCCTGATTAGGCTCTCCCGCCAAGCGCACCGCGGCGGTGCCGTCCCCGGCGGGAAATCCAGGGGCCGTCCGGGCCCCGCGGCGGGATGGAGCGCGTGGCTCGGCATCCAGTTTGCTATCCTTCGCGCCCGGCGTTGGGCGCCGCAGGGATCTTCGGAGGCACGACGATGAACCGCAGCGAGCTCGAGCGCGTTGCACGCGCCATGGTGGTGAAGGGCAAGGGAATTCTGGCTGCCGATGAGAGCTCGGGCACCATCAAGAGGCGCTTCGACGCGATCAAGCTCGACTCGACGGAGGAGCACCGCCGCAGCTATCGGGAGATGCTGTTCACCGCGCCGGGTGCCGCGCAATACCTGAGCGGGGTGATCCTCTTCGACGAGACGATTCGGCAGCGAACTCACGACGGCGTGCCGTTTCCAGACTACCTCGCGCAGCACGGCGTGATCCCCGGGATCAAGGTGGACGCGGGCGCGAAGCCCCTCGCGGGCTTTGCGGGCGAGACCATCACGGAGGGCCTCGATGGGCTGCGCGAGCGCCTGGTGGAGTACCGCAAGCTCGGGGCGCGCTTCGCCAAGTGGCGGGCGGTCATCGATATCCAAGATGGCATCCCGACGGCGTTCGCGGTGCGCGCGAACGCCCATGCCCTCGCGCGCTACGCCGCGCTCTGCCAGGAGCAGGAGATCGTTCCGATCGTCGAGCCGGAGGTGCTGATGGACGGCGCTCACTCGATCGACCGGTGCGAGGAGGTGACCGATCAGGTCCTCGGGGAGGTGTTTGGCTGCCTCGCCGCGCACCGCATCTACCTCGAGGGCATGGTGCTCAAGCCGAACATGGTGATCTCGGGCAAGCAGGCGCCCGAGCAGGCGCCGCCGGAGCAGGTCGCCGCAGCGACGGTCCGCTGCCTCAAGCGCCACGTCCCGCCGGCGGTGCCCGGCATCGCCTTCCTCTCGGGCGGCCAGTCGCCCGAGGAGGCGACGCTGCACCTGTCGCTCATCAATCAACTCGGAGCGCTCCCGTGGAGCGTCACGTTCAGTTACGGACGGGCGCTGCAGGATACGGCGCTCAAGGGATGGGGAGGGACGCCTGCGGGGTTCGCGGCCGGACAGCAGGAGCTCGCCAAGCGCGCGCGGCTCAACGGCCTTGCCACGCTCGGCCGCTACCAGTCGGGGCTCGAGAGCCAAGCGGCCTGAAGACGCCCTGCGGTCATCCCATGACCTCTCCCGAGCATCGAGCGGCGCCGGAGGCCGCGAGCGACATCGTGGTCGCGGCCGAGGACGTGCACTTCGCGATCGGGGGCCGGCGGATCTTCTCCGGTCTCACGCTGCGCGCGCGGCGCGGGCGCATCACGGCGGTGATGGGCCCGAGCGGGACCGGCAAGACGACCCTGCTGCGGCTCATCACCGCACAGGCGTACCCCGACAGCGGCCGCCTCACGGTTTGGGGCCGCGACGTGACGACGCTGCGATCGCGCGAGGTCTTCGCGATGCGGACCCGCATGGGGATGCTCTTTCAGAACGGCGCGCTGCTCACCGACATCGACGTCTTTGAGAACGTCGCCTTCCCGTTGCGGGAGCACACGAGCCTGCCCGAGCCGCTGATCCGCGACATCGTGCTCACCAAGCTGCATGCAGTCGGGCTGCGGGGCGCCGCGCGGCTGATGCCGGCGGAGCTCTCGGGCGGCATGGCGCGCCGCGTGGCGCTCGCACGCGCCATCGTGATGGACCCGGAGCTGCTCATCTACGATGAGCCCTTCGTCGGCCTCGACCCGATCGCCCTCGGGGTGATCCTGCGGCTCATCCAGAAGATGAACGAGGCGCTCGGCCTGACGAGCATCGTCGTCTCCCACGACGTGCACGAGCTCGAGACGATCGCCGACGACAGCTATCTCATCTCGGAGGGCCGCGTGGTCGCCTCCGGCACCCCCCAGGAGCTCGGCGCCGGGGGCTCACCGATCGTGCAGCAGTTCATGAGCGGCAGCCCCGACGGTCCGGTGCCCTTCCACTATCCCGCGCCCGACTACGCGGCCGAGTTGCTCGACGGGGCGGCCGCGCCGGGAGAGGGGCCGTGAGCACCGAGGGATCGCCCATCGTGCGCGAGGGCCCGATCCTGCGTGCCCTGCAGCACATCGGTGCCACGTTCCTCTTTGCGCTGCAGCTGCTCGCGCAGTGCGGGCCCGCCCTCGCGCGGCCGGGGCTGATCGTCCGGCAGATCTACAATGCCGGCGCCCGCTCGCTCATCATCATCATGCTCTCCGGCATCTCAACCGGCGCGGTGCTCGGCCTGCAGGGGGACAATCTGCTGCAGCGATTCGGGTCGGAGAACTACCTCGGCATCGCGGCCGCGTTCGGCCTGCTGAAGGAGCTCGGTCCGGTGCTCACGGCGCTGCTGTTTGCCGGCCGTGCCGGGACGGCGCTCACCTCGGAGATCGGGATGATGCGCGCGACCGACCAGCTCACCGCGATGGAGATGATGGCCGTCGATCCCCTGCGGTACGTCGCCGCCCCGCGCTTTCTCGGCGGGCTCATTGCGATGCCGCTGCTCACGGCGGTGTTCAACGCCGTCGGGCTCTACGGAGCGCAGCTGATCGGCGTCGAGGAGATGGGGGTGGACCGGGGCGCCTTCTGGTCGGAGATGCAAAGCTCGATCGCGCTCGCCGACGTGCGGGAGTCGATCGTCAAGAGCCTCGTCTTCGGCTTCGTGGCGAGCCTCATCGCCGTCTACGAGGGCTACTACTCCGACGGCACGGCCGAGGGCGTCGGGCTCGCGACCACGCGCACGGTGGTCGCCTCCTCGGTGCTCACCCTGCTGCTCGACTACGTGCTCTCCGCCGTGTTTCTGTGAAGGGGTAAGCGACCATGCGCGCCAATCGAACCCTCGAGATCGGGACGGGATTGTTCGTGTTGCTCGGCTTTGCCGCTCTGTTCTTTCTCACGACGCAGCTGCCGTCGAACGGCCTGCACCTGAGCGGGGCGAAGGGCGGCTATACCGTGACGGCGGAGTTCGACAATATCGGGGATCTGCGCAGCGGGGCGCCCGTCACCATGGCCGGCGTGCGCATCGGGGACGTGCAGGGGATCGCGATCGATCCGCAGGACTACCGGGCGCTCGTCACCCTGCGCATCGATCCGCAGTACGGCGCGATTCCGGACGACAGCGACGCGAGCATCGACACCCAGGGCCTGCTCGGCGGCCAGTACGTCGCGATCGGGGCCGGAGGGTCGGAGACGTTCCTGAAGGGCGGCAGCCGCATCCAGTTCACGCAGTCCGCGATCGTGCTCGAGAACCTCGTCAACAAGCTGTTCGCAAGCCTCGCGGGCAAGAGCGGCGAGTCGAGCTCGAGCTCGGGCGCCACATCCGCGAGCGGGAGCTCCGCGACCCCTCCCGCAGGCAAGTAAGGAGTGATCCTCATGAGACCGCCGACTCGGGTGACCTGCCTCAGGACGTTGATCGGGAGCTTCGCGCTCATCGGGACCGCGTTGCCGCTCCTCGCGAGGGCTCAAGCTGCCGTCGCTGCAAGCGGGGCGGCGAGCTCGGCTCAGCCCTCGCAGATCGTCGAGAGCGTCGCGCAAACCTTCCTCGCCGATCTCGACTCCCACCGGGCGGCCTACCAGAGCGATCCGCAGCTGCTCCGCGCGGCCGTGGACCGGGATGTGCTGCCGTATTTCGACGTGCAGTTCGCCGCACGGCTCGTGCTCGCCCGGTACTGGCGCACGGCGACCCCCGATCAGCAGCAGCGCTTCATCAGCGCCTTCGAGCGCTCCATGTTCACGAACTACGGCAGCGCGCTCCTTGGCTTTCAGTCGAGCCGGCTCAAGGTGCTGCCGACGCGCGCGGCGCCGGATGCGACGGAGGCGATCGTCCGCACGACGATCCGGCGCGACGACGGCTCGACCGTGCAGATCAACTTCGCCCTGCACGAGACCCCCCAGGGCTGGAAGGCGTGGGACGTGATCGTCGAGGGCGTGAGCTACGTGAAGAGCTTCCGCGACGACTTTGGCGCGGAGATCGAGCAGCAGGGCCTCGATGCGGTGATTCGCCGTCTCGAGCAGGGCGAGCGGCCGGCGCAGCTCCCGAACCCGGCAGCGGCCGGCTCCTGAAGGGGCCGGCGATGCCCGACCTCGAAGCGCTCGCAAAGCGACGCCCGCCCGCCGTGACGATCGCCGAGTCGGCGCCAGGCCGCTACGCGGTGCGCGGCTCGCTCACGTTCGCCACGGCAAGGAGGGCGCGGGACGAGGGGCTGCGGGCGCTCGCCTCGGCACCCGAGCCATCGATCGAGGTGGATTTGGGCGAGGTCGGCGCGGCCGACAGCGCCGGGCTCGCGGTCCTCATCGAGTGGCTCGCCTGGGCGCGGCGCAGCGGTCGCGGGCTGCGCTTCTCGCGCGTACCCGAGACGCTCTGCGCGATCGCGCGGATCTGCGAGATCGAGGGCCTACTGCTCGGGCGGTGAGCGCGCGCCGGCGGCTCCGCTCGCGCCGGCGGCGCCCGATGCGCCTGGCGCACCCGATCCGCCCGAGGCGCCCGAATCATCGGAGTCCTCGAGGGACTTCTCGAGGTCCTCCTCCTGCTGCTCCTCGGATTGCCCGGACTCGCCGCGGATCAGGAACTCGCGGTGCTGCAAGTACGCGTTGCGGACAAAGGAGTACTCATCGAAGGGATGCTGCGACTCGAGCAGGTCGTACTGGGGGATGAGCGTGCGTGCGTCGAGATCGAGGACGTACACCGCATACACCCCGAGGTAGATCCAGAAATCGTTGATGTAGTCCTGCGGCGAGAGGTACCCGTCGGGCACCCGCCCGATGAGGTCGCGAACGTCCGACATGCCGACGAAGGGTAGGACGAGATACGGTCCGGGTCCGACGCCCCAGGTTCCGAGAGTCCTGCCGAAGTCGTTGTCGTTCTTTGCGAGCCCGACGGTCACCGCCGGATCGAGGAAGCCGGCGATCCCCACCGTCGAGTTCATCACGAAGCGTCCCGTGTCGCTCAGGCCGGTCCTCACCTTGGCCTGCAGGAAGTCGTTGACGATCACGATCGGGTATTCGGCGTTGTCGAAGAAGTTGCCGATCCCCACCTGAGCAAAGTGGGGCGTGGCGCGCATGTAGGCGTGTCCGACCGGCAGGGCGACCTGGCGGACGAACGCGAGGTCGAAGCCCCAGAACGCCCGGTTCATGCGCTCCCAGGGATCTCTCGGGTCCTTGTGCCGGATCGGCTGCGAGGCGCAGCCGGCGAGGAGAGTCGCCGTCCAGAGCAAAGCGAGCGCGGCGCGGCCCACCAGGGGTCGGGTCATGAACGAGCTGCCGAGGCAAAGATAACGAATTGTAACAGTTACCGGGCCCGGTCGAGCTACCCGCCGTTCGGATCGCGGCCGTGATTCTCGCGACGCTCCTGGGTCATGAAGTCGCGCAGCTCGGCGAGACGCGCCTGGAAGCGCTCGCGCTGCACGTTCGTCAGGCCCGGGGCGGTGAGAGCGAGCTCGAGCTCGTGCGAGGCGAGCGAGAGGTTGCCGTTCGAGATGTAGTACTCGCCCATGTAGTCGTAGGCGTCTCCCTTGTCGCCGGCAGCGCTCGCCGCCTGCGCGATGAGCTGGATCTGGCTCGGCGTCGGATCGAAGTTGTCGAACAGGTCATCGAGGAGCAGCTGCGCTTGCTTGGGTCTGCCGACCTTGATGAGGGCCTCCGAGTACCGGACGGTAAGCGGGACACTCCGCGGGAAGAGCGTCTCCGCCTCCGCGAACGTCGCGAGCCCATCCTGGATCCGGCCGGCGGCGATCTGGGCCTGGCCGAGCGCCGAGCGCAGCTGGGTGACGCTTTGATACTTTGCGACGAGCGGCTCGAGCACCTCGACGGCATCCTCCGGGCGCTCCGCCTTGAGGAGCGCGATCGCCTCGCCGTACTGATCCGCGAGCGCGGGGGTGCGGGTGTCGAGCCGCTTGCGGTAGTACCCGAGGATGTCGTAGCCCTCCGGCGCGGTGAGCACCCGCAGCCGCTCGCGGATGAGCGCGTAGCTCACGGAGTCCACGAGGTTCGCCGGCCGCTGCAAGTGCGCGGCGCGCGCGCGGGCATCGGCGATGCGATCGGAGGTGACCGGGTGGTCGAGCAGGAACTTCGGGATGAGCCCCTCCTCGTAGCCGTACCGCTGCTGCATCGTCTCGAAGAAATCCGGCATCCCCTCCGGGTCGAAGCCGGCGCTCGCCAGGTACTGCATGCCGATGCGGTCGGCCTCCTCCTCCTCGCCGCGGGAGAAGTTGATGTCCTCCTGCGCCGCGAGGCCCTGGGCGGCGGCGATGCCGCCCTCGATGGCGGGTGCCCCTCCGCCCGCGACGCCGATCAGGATCGCCGCCACCATGGCGGCCGCCGCGGTGAGGGTGAGCCGGGTCTGCGCCTGGATCTCCCGGGCGATGTGGTGCTGCGTGTCGTGCGCCGTCTCGTGCGCGAGCACGCCCGCGAGCTGGGACTCGCTGTCCGTCGCGAGGATGAGGCCGTAGTTGCAGAAGATGAAGTACGGGACCGAGAAGGCATTCACCTCGGGATCATCGACGACGTAGTAGTGAAAGTTTGCCGCGCCCATCTGCGATTGCGCCGCGAGCCGCGTGCCGAGCGACTGGATGTACTCCTCGCTCTCCGGGTCCTCGATGATCTGGTTCTCCGCCCGCATCTCGCGCTCGACCATGAGGCCGTAGGCGAACTCGTCGTCCTTGCTGAGGATGGTGCCGGCCGGACCGCCGATGTCGGGCAGGTCCATCTCCGACTGGGCGAACGCGACGGTCGTCCCCACCGCAAACGCGGCGGTGCCGATGAGAACCACCAGCTTCTGCAGCAGCGTGTGAGAGGGGCGCGACATCGTGCACTCGCGGAGGGGCTCTGCGGCCTCACGGTTCGACCGCGGCCGCGGAGCGGAGTTTCGGGCGCCTGCGTCCCCTATGTCCGCCCGGTTACCGATCATTACAAAGTGTCCGACGCATAATCCGCGAGCCTCGAGCGCTCTCCGCGGACGAGGGTAACATGACCCGAGTGGGCCCACCCGCGAAAGCGGTTCACGGCATAGGTCATTCCCGAGGTCGTCTCGCTGAGGTAGGGGGAGTCGATCTGGGCGATGTTGCCGAGGCAGGCAAGCTTGCTGCCGGGCCCGGCCCGGGTGACGAGCGCCTTCATCTGCTTGGGCGTGAGGTTCTGAGCCTCGTCCACGATGATGTAGCGGTTGAGGAACGTCCGCCCGCGCATGAAGTTGAGCGAGCGGATCTTGATGCGGCTGCGCAGCAGATCGCTCGTCGCCGCCCGTCCCCACGCGCCGCCCTCCTCGCTCTGGGTGAGGACCTCGAGATTGTCCATGAGAGCGCCCATCCACGGCTCCATCTTCTCCTCCTCCGTCCCGGGCAGAAACCCGATGTCCTCGCCGAGCGGGATCGTGACGCGCGACATGACGATCTCGACGAAGCGCTTCGAGTCGAGCGTCTGGGCGAGGCCGGCGGCGAGCGCAAGCAGCGTCTTGCCGGTGCCGGCGGGGCCGAGGATGGTGACGAAGTCGATCTCCTCATCGAGCAGCAGATTGAGCGCGAAGTTCTGCCCGCGGTTGCGGGCGGTGATCCCCCAGACGCTGTGGCGCTCGCTGCGGTAGTCGCGCGTGAGCTCGACGATCGCCGTCTCGCCCGAGACCCGGCGCACGATGCCCTCGATGCCGCGCTCGGACTCCTCGTAGAGGCCCTGGTTCGCTTGCCACTCGCGCACGAGCGGCCCCTGCACCTCGTAGAACGTGCGGTCGGCCTCCTTCCAGGAGCGCACGTTCCTGCCGTGCCGCTCCCAGAAGTCGGCGGGCAGCGGGGCCATGCCGGAGTAGACGACATCGGCGTCCTCGAGCGTCTTGTCGCTGTAGTAATCCTCCGCGCGCACGCCGAGCACCGCGGCCTTGATGCGCAGGTTGATGTCCTTCGAGACGAGCGTGACCCGCGCCGCGCGACGCTCGTTCTGCAGAGCGAGCGTCTCGGCGAGGATCGCGTTGTCCGCGCGCTGACCCGGAAGGCTCGCGGGAAGCGCCGCAGGGAGCGCGCGCGTCTGGAAGTACAGCCGCCCGCTCGAGGCCTTCCCGCCGTGGTTCCCGGGGTAGGCCGCCGGCAGCGCGAGTCCGCGGTCGATCTGCTCCTTCGTCGCCCCGCGCATCATGTCGTCGAGAAAGCGGCTCACCTGCCGCACGTTGCGGGACGCCTCCGAGAGGCCCGTCTTGTGGGCATCGAGCTCCTCGAGCACCACCATCGGCAGGTAGATGTCGTGCTCCTCGAAGCGGAAGAGCGCGGTCGGATCGTGCATGAGCACGTTGGTATCGAGCACGAACAGCCGGCGGTGCACCGCGGCGCGCGAGCCCGGCTCGGCGGGCCCGCCCGCGGCAGGCTCGGGGCTCGGGGCAGGGCGCCTCTCAGAGCGACTTCGCCGCCTCAAGCACTTCCTCCGCGTGACCCTGCACCTTCACCTTGCGCCACTCCCGGCGCAGCACGCCGCGGCCGTCGATGAGAAAGGTGCTGCGCTCGATCCCCAAGTGCTTCCTTCCGTAGAGGGTCTTCTCCTTGATCACCGCGAAGAGCCGGCAGGCTCTCTCGTCCGGATCCGAGAGCAGCTCGAACGGCAGGCGATCCTTCGCCTTGAACTTCAGATGCGAGGCGAGGCTGTCGCGGGAGATGCCGACGATCGCCGCGCCGGCGCGGCGAAACGCCGGATACAGATCGCGAAAGCCGCGGCCCTCGAGCGTGCAGCCGGAAGTCATGTCCCGCGGATAGAAGTAGACGACGAGCTTGCTGCCCGCAGCCGCGCGGAGAGTCCAGGTCTCGCCGCTCGTCGCTGGCAGCTCGAAGGGCGGAACCGGCTGGCCGAGCGCGGCGGTGCCCACGGCGGCCTCAGGCCTTCACCGGCTCGAGGATGGCATCGAGGTTGAGCGAGTCGCAGAACTCCATGAACTCCTCGCGCAGGTGGGCGATGTGGATGCGGCTCGGGATGTTGACGATCATCTGCACGGAGAACATCGGCGCGCCCGTGTGCGCGGCGGGGTAGCTGCGGGTGGAGACCTCCGCGATGTCGATCCCGCGGCTCGCGAAGAAGCCGGCAAGGCCGGCGACGATGCCGGTCTGATCGAGGCAGACCACATCGATCGAGTACGGCAGCATGTCCGTCCGCGTGGTCCGCGGCTCGGTGCGGCGCAGGTGGATGCTGAGGCTGCTCGTCTCGGCGAGCCGCTTGAGCTCGGTTTCGAGCTTGGCGAGGGCATGCCAGTTGCCCGAGACGAGCAGCAGCATCGCGAACTCCGAGCCGAGATTCGCCATGCGGCTCTCGCTGATGTTTCCCCCGCATTCGGTCACGACACGCGTCAGCTCGTGGACCATCCCCGTGCGGTCGCTGCCGATCGCCGAAACGGCCAGGTGCTGCTTCATCTGTGGGTGGCGGTCACTTACCGGCGTGCGCTGCTGCGTAAGTGTACCGGGAGCAGCGGCGGGTTGCGACCCGCGGCACCCGCCAGCAGCGCGCCGGCTTGCTTGAGTGCAACTTCCGCTCGTAACATCCTACGTTCCCCGCGAGATGCACGAAAATCCGATGTTTGCAGGCAGTCTGGTTGCCATCGTCACTCCCATGCTCGACAGCGGCGCCGTCGACTTTGCGGCCTGGGCGCGCCTG
>JASHTK010000373.1 GCA_030040575.1 Gammaproteobacteria bacterium | reverse complement strand
GCGCGCGAGTTCGACTGCATCGTGCTCGACTTGAAGCTGCCGGACATGTCGGGCTTCGAGCTGCTCTCCGAGGCGCAGGCGGACGAGCGCCTGAGAACGAGCCCGATCGTCGTGTTCACGGGCCGCGAGCTCACGGAGGCCGAGGAGAGCGAGCTGCGCAAGAAGGCGAAGAGCATCGTCCTCAAGGGCGTGCGCTCGCCCGAGCGGCTGCTCGATGAGACCGCGCTGTTCCTGCACCGCGCGATCGCCGGCCTGCCGGCCGCCAAGCAGCGCATGATCCACGAGCTGCACGAGAGCGATGAGGCGCTGCGCGGCCGCAAGGTCCTGGTGGTGGACGACGATATCCGCAACATCTTCGCGCTGAACAGCGTGCTCGAGCGGCACAGCATGGAGGTCATGAGCGCGACCAACGGGCGGGATGCGATCAAGCTCGTCGAGGGCACCGAGGATCTCTCCTTGGTGCTGATGGACATCATGATGCCGGAGATGGACGGGTACGAGACGATCCGGCGGATCCGCCAGAGCCCGAAATTCCGCCGCCTGCCGATCATCGCGCTCACGGCGAAGGCCATGAAGGGCGACCGCGACAAGTGCCTCGAGGCCGGCGCATCCGACTACGTCGCGAAGCCCGTCAACACCGAGCAGCTGCTCTCGCTGGTCCGCACCTGGCTGCACCGCTGAGCGGCTGCGGAGCCGCGTCGCCCCCCGGAGCTTACGGATTCTTAATGCCGCCGTAAGTCCCGCGAGAGGGTGCGATCGCTATCGTGGGGCCCTCGAGCGTCCTCGAGGAGAGGGCCCGCGCGGCCGTCACGGATTCATCATTGCGCTCAGCACCCTCACGCACCATCGCGCGCCCGCCGCGGCTCTCGCGGCTCCTGCGCCGCGCCCGCTGGACCTCGCTCGCCTGCGTGCTGCTGTGCGCGCTCGGGTCGGCGGCCTATGCCTCCTCCGGGGCGATCTCGTCCGCACCGGTGACGGCGCGTCCGCCTCTCGAGGCCGTGCCTGCCGCTCCGGTCACCCGCGCCCAGCAGGCGCGCGCGCACGAGTGCGCGGGTATCGCAAGGTCGAGGCAGCTGCACGGCGCGAAGCGCGCGGCATTCATCAAGAGCTGCATGGCGGCGCCGCGCCTCAAGGCCGGGCCCGCCTCACACTGAGCCGAAATCGAGCACCACCCGCAGTCCCGGATGATTGTCCTCGAGCGCGAGCTGCGCATGGTGCAGCTTCGCGATGGCCGCGACGAGGCTGAGTCCAAGACCCGTCCCGGCGGTGGACGCGGCCGCCGGCAATCTCACGAAGGGCTGCAGCACGTGCGTGCGCTCGCTCTCGGGTATGCCCGGACCGTCGTCGGCGACCGTGAGGCGCGAGCCCGCGCCGACGCGCTCCGCCTTCACCTCGATGTGGCCGCCGGCCGGCACGTACTTCAGGGAGTTCTCCACGAGATTCGCGACGACCTGCGCGAGCAGCTGCCGATTGCCGCGCACGCCGCACTCCGCGTCCGTCCGAACGGAGAGCTGCAGCTGCCGCTCCCGCGCTGCCGGCTCGTAGAGGTCCGCCATGTCCGCTGCGAGCTCCGAGAGGTCGACGGCCGCGCTGTTCGCGACGGAGATCGCCGACTCGGCCTGCGCGATTTGCAGCAGCGTGGTGAGCGTGCGCTGGACGTGCTCGAGCTCCTGGAGGGACGCCTCCACTCCCGCGCGCACGGAGTCGTCGGCGCCGGCACCGCGCACCGCGTCCTCGAGGCGCCCCCGCAGCCGGTAGAGCGGCGCGCGCAGATCGTGCGCGGCGCTGTCGAACGTCGCGCGCAGCACCTGCGTCTTCTCCGCGAGGCGATCGACCATTGAGTTCACCGCCTGCGCGAGCATGTCGAACTCGTCCCGCGAGCCCGTGACCGGCAGGCGCCGCGAGAGATCGCCGCCGACGATCGCATCGCAGGTCTCGGCCGCTCCCTGCACCCGGCGGGTGAGCCGGCGGCTGAGCCAGCTACCGGTGAGCACGCCGATCAGGGCCGTGAGCCCGATGCCCCAGAGCGTCGCCTTGCGAAACGTCGCGATGAACCGGTCCTGCTGGCTCACGTCCATCCCGACGAGCAGGCGGTGCCCGTCGGGCAGGAGCATGACGCTCGCGCGCACGGGGTGCCGCACCGGATCGTCGTCGGACCCCCGCGCCTCGATCTCGAACGTGCTCCACCGCTCCGTCGGCACGCCGTTGTAGGGCCAGCCTTGAAGATTGCCGCCCTCCTTCGCGAGATTGGCGTCGGCGAGCAGGTAGACCGCGCCGGTTCGCCCCCAGCTGTCCGAGCGCCAATTGAGCTCGTCGGCGAGCGCGCTCAGGCCCCCGCGGCGGTACTCGTCGGTGAGCCCCTCGGTCTCGGCGGTGATGACGGCGTCGATCTCGTTGTTGAGGACGGTCTCGGTGAGCAAGTAGATCGAGCCGAGCAGCGCGCTCACGCCGAGCGTGAAGATCACGCCGTAGCCGAGCGCGAGCCGGAAGGCCGAGGTCCTAAGGGGATTGATCTTCATCGCGGATCACGTAGCCGGTCCCGCGGATCGTGTGGATGAGAGGCTTGGCGAAGCCCCGATCGACGGCCTGGCGCAGCCGACTCATGTGCACGTCGATCAGGTTCGTCTGGGGATCGAAATGCAGGTCCCACACCCGCTCGAGCAGCATCGTGCGCGTGACGACCTGGCCGGCGTGGCTCAGGAGAAACTCGAGCAGCTTGAACTCGCGCGCGGTGAGCTCGATCTCGCGGCCCCCGCGGATCACCCGGCGGCTGAGCAGATCCATCTCGAGGTCGGCGACCTTCAGTCGGGTCGGTGCGTTGTCCGGGCTCGCGCTCCGGCGCAGCAGCGCCTCGATGCGCGCGAGGAGCTCGGAGAACGCGAACGGCTTGGTGAGGTAGTCGTCGCCGCCCGCCTTGAGGCCCTGCACCCGGTCATCGACGGTGCCGAGCGCGCTCAGCACCAGCACGGGCGTGCGCACGCCTTGCTCGCGGAGGAGCCTCACGAGCGCGAGCCCGTCGAGCTGAGGGAGCATGCGGTCGGTGACGATGAGGTCGTACCGGCCCTCCGCCGCCCGCGAGAGCCCGTCCCGGCCGTCCGCCGAATGATCGACCGCATAGCCGCTCTCGCGCAGCCCTTTCAGCAAAAACTGCGCGGCCTCCTGGTCGTCCTCGATGAGCAGCAGGTGCACAAGGGGAAATCTTACCCGAGGCGGCTCGATGAGGCGCACGAGGCGGTCGGCGAGGGCGCGGGAGCGACGCCCTCGCGGCGCACCGTGAGGTCGCCGAACGCCGCGAGGATGACGGCGCTCGCGAACGGCACGCTCACCGCGCCGGCGGCGATGCCGACCGCCGCGGTGACGGCCGTCATCCCGGGCGAATCGGCCGGGCCGGCGATCGAGACGGCGAGCGCGGCGGCGATCGCGCCGCCCACGACGTACGGGACGAGCATCAGTAAGGCCGCGATACACAGAATGGCGGCCGTGCGCCACCACTGGCCGAGCACGAGCTTGGCCGAATACCCGAGCGCCTCGATCGGACCGCTCCCCCGCAGCAGGATCGCCGGGACCGCGAAGGGCAGCGCGGCGAGCAGGTACAGCCCGGGCACGACGAGCAGCAGGATTCCGAGCGCGACGGCGAGGGGTGCAAGAAGCACGAGGGCGAGGAGCTGCGGCAGGCGCGCGAGCGTCGCGCGCAGCTCGCCACCGAGCGAGGCCGTGCCGCCCGCCGCGAGCGCGTCCTGCCGGAGAAGGAGCGAGCCCCACAGCAAGACGCTCGGCGCGAGGCCGGCGAGATCCCACAGCCACCAGGCGAGATCGTGCGCTGCAAGCGGCCGGAGGGGGCGCCCGAGCAGCAGCTCGCGCAGGCTCGTCAGCTGCTCGACCACGACGAGCGGCACGCTGTACGGCACCGACCGAGCGAGCGTTGCCTGGAAGAGGCGCACGGCGGTCTCGAGCACCTCCCCGATCGACTGCGGGCGGTCGGGAGGATATAAGGAGGTCGGGGGCATCAGCGCAATTGTACGGAATGACGCCGACTCTCACGACGGGCGAGCTGCTGCACGAGGGGCTGCGCCGGCTCGCTCCGGCGCTCGAGCAGCCGCAGCTCGATGCGGAGCTGCTGCTCGCCCACGTGCTGCGGACCCATCGAGCCCGCTTGAGATCGCACCCCGAGGAGGGACGCGGTGCGGGCGAGCGCGACCGGTACCTCGCGCTGATCGAGCGCCGCGTCGCGGGCGAGCCGCTCGCCTATCTCGTCGGCCGCAAGGGCTTCTGGTCGCTCGAGCTGGCGGTCGGTCCCGGCGTTCTCGTGCCGCGCCCCGAGACGGAGCTGCTCGTGGAGCGGGCGCTCGTCCTGCGTGCGGAGCCGACGGGCGACGTCGCGGACCTCGGGACCGGCTCCGGCGCCATCGCGCTCGCTCTCGCGCGCGAGCGGCCGGGATGGAGCATCGCCGCGACGGACCTCTCTCAGGAGGCCCTTGGGGTCGCGCGCCGCAACGCGATGGGGCTTGCGATCGGCAACGTCGAGTTCCTCCAGGGAGACTGGTTCGCGCCGCTCGCGGGGCGCAGGCTGCACCTCGCCCTGAGCAATCCTCCCTACGTCGCGAGCGACGATCCGGCGCTGCGCGCGGCGCCCTTGCGGTTCGAGCCGCCGATCGCGTTGAGCTCCGGGGCGGACGGCCTCGAGCACCTGCGCCGGATCATCCGCGATGCGCCGGGCTCTCTGCTGCGCGGCGGCTGGCTGCTCCTCGAGCACGGCGCGGGCCAGGCTCGGGAAGTCGCCCGCGAGCTGGTCGTGCGCGGCTTCGGTCACGTCCGCTCGCACCGTGACCTCGCCGGCGAGGAGCGCATGACCGAGGCCCGCTGGGGCTAGGATGCGCGTACGGTCCGCCACACGCGCATAGCGCGGCGCGGCCGCTCGAGCGGCCTGCTGAAGGCGCTCGGCTGGGCCCTCCTGCTCCTCGCCCTGCTCACCGTGGCGCCAGTCGTGCTGCTGCGCTTCTGGCATCCGCTCACGAGCGCCTACATGCTCGCCGCGCGCATCGACGCGGCGCGTGCGCGGGATCGTGGCTACCGCACGCACTACATCTGGGTCGACCTCGAGCACATCGCGCCGACCGCCGCGCTCGCCGTGATCGCCTCGGAGGACCAGCGTTTCCCCTTCCACGCGGGGTTCGACTTCGGCTCGATCCGCCAGGCCGTCCGGGCAAGCGAGCGCGGGAAGCGGCTGCGCGGGGCGAGCACGATCTCCCAGCAGGTGGCGCGGAACCTGTTCCTCTGGTCCGGACGCAGCTACGTGCGCAAGGGGCTCGAGGCCGGGTATACGGTGCTGCTCGAGGCCTGCTGGCCGAAGGAGCGGATCCTCGAGGTGTATCTGAACATCGCGCAGTTCGGCCGCGGGATCTACGGCGTCGAGGCCGCCTCGCGCAGCTTCTTTCACGAGCCGGCGACGCGCCTCACCCGCGAGCAGGCCGCGCTGCTCGCGGCCGTCCTGCCGAATCCCCTGCTGCTGCGGGTCGCGAGCCCGTCGCGCTACGTCCTCGCGCGGCGCGACTGGATCCTCGGCCAGATGCGCCTGCTCGGCGGGGACGCCTATCTCGAATCGGTCGAGGCGCGGCACGGCGCCGAGGCGCCGCGCGGGCAGAGCCCTGCGCGCTCGGCCGCCGCCCGGCCGAGCCGCGCGCTCGCGCCTCAGTGGACCGACCCCGGTGCACCGGGTGCGGAGCCCGGCGCGCCGGACAGGGACCCCGGCGCGAACAGCTCCGCTACGTCCACGGCATCGAACCGATAGGTCCGGCTGCAGAAATCGCACGTCACCGCGACCACGCCCTGCTCATCGAGCACCCGGCGCACCTCGCCGGCGCCGAGCGTGCGCAGGAGGCTCGCCACGCGGTCCGGGTCGCAGCGGCACGCGAAGCGCACCGGAGCGGCGGCGAACAGGCGCAGGTCGCGTCGTCCGAAGTTGCGCGCGAGCACCCGCTCGATGGGCGATCCGAGCAGCTCACCGCGTCCGACCGAGCCGATGCCGTGCTGCGCGTCCCGCCAGGCCGACTGCGCCTCGGCATCCTCGAGCCCGTCGCGGCTGCCCGGCAGCTGCTGGATGAGCAGCCCGGCGGCGCGCGTCTCATCCGCCGCGAGCCTCACGCGGGTCGGCAGCTGCTCGGAGGAGGCGAAGTACCCCTCGAGGCACTCGGCGAACGACCCTCCGGCGAGCGGCACGATGCCCTGATAGCGCGCCTCGCGCTCGGCGGCCTCGACGGTCACGACGAGGCGGCCGTCCTCCCCGACGAGCCGGCGGAATACCTCCGGGGTGAGAGGGAGCCTCACCCCCGGAGCCTCGCCCGACCCCTCACCCGCGGCCTCGCCCGCCGCGGCCTGCACGGCCGCCGCGGCCGGGAGCGCCTGCGCGAGCCGAGCCTCCTCGACCCGCACGAGGGCGCGCACGCTGAAGTCGTGCGTGCACTGGGCGACGAGCAGGCGGGCGGCCCCCTCGCCGCGCAGCTGCAGAGTCAGCGTCCCGCGGAACTTGAGCGTTGCGGCGAGCAGGACGGAGGCGCTCACGGCCTGTCCGAGCAGCTCCCGCACGGGCGCCGGGTAGTCGCGGTGCTCGCGCAGGGCGCGCCAGGCGTCCTCCATGCGCACGATGTGTCCGCGCACGGGTCGGTCCTCGACGATGAAGCGGCGAACCCCATCGCCCGCGGGCGGACCCGCGCGAAGACTGTCCGGATGCATGCCCTCACCATGAGGCCGCGGGCCTCGCAACTCAAGACGAGAGCTTGCGCCTCAGCAGCTCGTTCACCTGGCCCGGGTTTGCCTTGCCCTGGGTCGCCTTCATCACCTGCCCGACGAAGAATCCGAACAGCTTGTCCTTGCCCGAGCGATACTCGGCGAGCTGTCCGGGGTTCTTCGCGAGGACCTCCTCGATGACGCGCTCGATCGCCGAGGTGTCCGTGATCTGCGTGAGGCCCCGCTCGGCGATGATCGCGTCCGCGTCGCGGCCGCTCGCCCACATGGCCTCGAACACCTCCTTCGCGATCTTGCCCGAGATCGTCGCATCGGCGATCCGCGCGAGCAGCCGCGCGAGACCCGCCGGCGGCAGGCGGCTGCGCCCGATGTCGAGGCCGTCGCGATTGAGCGCGGCGGCGAGCTCGCCCATCACCCAGTTCGCCGCGAGCTTCGGGTCCCCGCGGGTCTCGCGCACCACCTCCTCGTAGTACGAGGCGAGCTCGCGGCTCGCCGTGAGGACGCTCGCGTCGTACTCCGTGAGGCCGTACTGGGAGGCGAGCCGCTCGGCCTTCTGGTCCGGCAGCTCGGGCAGGCTCCTGCCCACCTCCTCGATCAGGCTCCGCGGGACCGCGAGCGGCAGCAGATCGGGGTCCGGAAAGTACCGGTAGTCGTTCGCCTCCTCCTTCGTGCGCATCGAGCGCGTCTCGCCCCGGTCCGGATCGTAGAGGCGCGTCTCCTGGACCACCTTGCCTCCGGACTCGATGAGCTCGATCTGGCGCGCCACCTCGTACTGGATCGCCCGCTCGACGAAGCGGAAGGAGTTGACGTTCTTGATCTCCGCGCGCGTGCCGAGCTGCGTCGCGCCCCGGCGGCGCACCGAGACGTTCGCATCGCAGCGGAAGGAGCCCTCCTGCATGTTGCCGTCGCAGATCTCGAGGTACCGCACGAGCGTGTGCACCTTCTTCATGTACGCGATCGCCTCCCTCGCCGAGCGCAGGTCCGGCTCGGAGACGATCTCGAGCAGGGGCGTGCCCGCGCGGTTGAGGTCGATTCCGGTCCAGCGCGCGAGGCCCTCGTGCAGCGATTTGCCCGCGTCCTCCTCCAGGTGCGCACGGGTGATGCCGACGCGCTTGCGCGCGCCGTCGTCGAGCAGGATCTCGAGCGCCCCGTGGGCGACGATCGGCAGCTCGTACTGGCTGATCTGGTAGCCCTTCGGCAGGTCCGGGTAGAAGTAGTTCTTGCGCGCGAACACCGAGTGGGTCGCGATGCGGGCGCCGATCGCGAGCCCGAACTTGATCGCCATGCGCACCGCCTCGGCGTTGAGCACCGGCAGCACTCCGGGGTAGCCGAGATCGACGAGGTTCGCCTGCGTGTTCGGGGGAGCCCCGTAGGCGGTCGGGGAGCCGGAGAAGATCTTCGAGCGCGTCGCAAGCTGGGCGTGGATCTCGAGCCCGATCACCGTTTCCCAATCGCTGCCCATCACGGCGTCACTCATACCCCGGCGGGACGCGCCGGTGCCAGTCCGTCTCGCGCTGGTAGGCGTGCGCGGCGCCGAGCAAGCGCTCCTCGGAGAAGTGCGGGCCGATCAGCTGCAATCCGACGGGCAGTCCTGCGGCGAAGCCGCACGGGATCGACATCGCCGGGAGCCCCGCGAGATTGGCGCCGATCGTGTAGATGTCGTTGAGGTACATGGTGACGGGGTCGGCCGTCTTGGCACCGAGCTCGAACGCCGTGGTGGGCGTCGTCGGGCCCATGATCACATCCACCTCGGCGAAGGCGCGCTCGAAGTCGGTCGCGATGAGCTGGCGGACTCTCTGCGCCTTGAGGTAGTAGGCATCGTAGTAGCCGGCCGAGAGGACGTAGGTGCCCGTGATGATGCGCCGCTTGACCTCCGCCCCGAAGCCCTCGCCGCGCGAGCGGCGGTAGAGGTCTGCGAGGTCGCGCGGATCCTGGCAGCGATGGCCGAAGCGCACGCCGTCGAAGCGGGCAAGGTTCGACGAGCACTCGGCGGGGGCGACGACGTAATAGGCCGGCACGGAGAGCCCGATGCTCGGCAGGCTCACCTCCTTCACGACCGCCCCGAGGCGGCGGTACACCTCGAGCGCCGCGCGGACATGCCGCTCGATGTCCGGCTCGAGCCCCTTCTCGAAGAACTCCTTGAGCAGGCCGATCCTGAGCCCGGCGACCGGACGATCGAGCGCGGTGCGGTAATCGGGCACGGGCCGGTCGACGCTCGTCGAGTCGCGCGGATCGAATCCGGCCATGGCGCCGAGGATGATCGCCGCGTCCTCCGCGCTCACCGTGATGATGCCGCCCTGATCGAGGCTCGAGGCGAACGCGATCATGCCGTAGCGCGAGACCCGCCCGTAAGTCGGCTTGATCCCCGTCACGCCGCAGAGCGCCGCGGGCTGGCGGATCGAGCCGCCCGTGTCGGTCGCCGTGGCGGCCGGGGCGAGCCGGGCCGCGACCGCCGCGGCCGAGCCGCCGGAGGAGCCGCCCGGAACCCGCGCGAGATCCCAGGGATTGCGCACCGGCCCGAAGAAGCTCGTCTCGTTGGAGGAGCCCATCGCAAACTCGTCCATGTTCGCCTTGCCGAGCATCACCATGCCGGCCGACCTGAGCTTGGCCACCACGGTCGCATCGTACGGGGCGATGAACCCGGCGAGCATGCGCGAGCCGCAGGAGGTCTGCACGCCGTCCGTGCAGAAGATGTCCTTGTGGATGATCGGCACCCCGGTGAGCGGACCGGCCCGGCCCGCGGCGATCTCGCGGTCCGCCGCCTGCGCCTGCGCGAGCGCGAGGTCGGCGGTGATGCACACGAGGGCATTGAGGGTGGGCTGCGCGGCCGCCACGCGGCCGAGCAGGTGGCGCGTGAGCTCCACGCTTGAGAATTCCCGGCCGCGCAGGCCGGCGGAGAGCTCGGCGAGACTCCGGCCCTTCATCGCCGTCTCACCTCCGGGGCCCGGCGGCGGAGCGCTCGCGCTCACTCGATGACCTTCGGTACCAGATACAGGCCCGCCTCCACCCGGGGCGCGTTCAATTGGTACCGCTCGTGCGCGTCGCGCTCGGTCACCTCATCCGCGCGCAGGCGCTGAGCGAGGCCGGGCAGCGGGTGCGCCATGGGAGCGACGCCTGCCACGTCGGCGCGGTTGAGCTCGCCGGCGAGCTCGAGGATGCGCGCGAGGCTCGCCTGGTAGACGGGGATCTCGGCCTCGGTGAGGTCGAGCCGCGCAAGGTAGGCGATGGTTTCGATCTCGGCGCGCTGCATAGTCTGATCGAGTTCGCAAACTCGAGAAAAAACGGCGCGGAATCATACACCTCGCCTTGCTGAATGTCGTCTCGGTTGATATGTTACGCGCCACTCTTGGGGGTCCCTCCCGGTCTCTTAAGCTTACATCCTTCATGTTCAAACGCTTGCGCGGCTACTTCTCCAGCGATCTGTCGATCGA
>JASHTK010000372.1 GCA_030040575.1 Gammaproteobacteria bacterium | reverse complement strand
GCTCGATGAAAAGCGGTGTGCCGCCCACGGCGCGGAACGCACGGACCGGCGAGCTCACCCCGCCGGGAATCACGCGGCAGGCGCGCTGGTAGAGCTCGCTCGAGCGTTGCAGGGTCATGGCGTCTCGGATTTCGGAGTCGATGCGCGGTGCAGGCGCGCTTCGCGGAAGAAGGCGTCGGTCGCCTCGGCGCTCGCGTGCTCCGCCGCCGCGCGCATCCCGCTCAAGGGCAGATGCGCGAGGCGGTGCGCAAGCGTCGTCGCCCAGTCGGCGAGACGGGCGCGACGCGCCTCATCGAGGTCGTGCAGCTCGCCCTTCAGCAGCCGGTCCACCTCGGCCGCCGCGATGCGCTCGAACTCCGCGCGCAGCTGCGCGAGCTGAGGGCCGATGGCGCGGGCGGCGAGCTCGCTCCGCAGCCGCACGAGCCGCTCATCGATCGCGGCGCGCACGGGCGCGAGCCGCATCAGATGGGCGACGCGCTCCTCGCGGGCGGCGAGCACGAGGTCGTCCATCCCGATGCGCTCGAGCCCGGCGGCGCGGGCCGCGGCGGGATCGACATTGGGCGGCAGGCCGAAGTCCACGACGAGCGGGCGCTTGGCGCTCGCGCCGCGGCCGGGCTCGCCGAGCCTCGCGAGCGCCGCCCCATCGAGCACGGGCTCGCTCGCGCCGGTCGCGCATACGATCGCCGCGCAACCCGCGGGCGGGGCCTCGCGAAACTCATCGAGCGCCATCGCCCGCGCGGCCAGGTCGCCCGCGAGCCCCCGCGCGGCATCGAGGGAGCGGTTCACGACGAGGAGCGGCAGGCCACGCTCCCCCAGGCGCTCGCCGCAGCGGCGCGTCATGGGCGAGACCCCGACCAGCGCGACGTAGTACGGCGCGTGCGCCGGCAGCGTGTGCGCGATCACCCGGTCGGCGGCCAGATCCGCGAGCGAGGGCGCGCGGTGGGTCTGCAGGCGATGGGCGTGGCGCGCCATGGCGAGCGCCTCGCTCATGATGCGGTCGAGGAGAGGCCCCGTCGTCTGCGCCGCGCGCGCCGCCTGCCAGGCCGCCCGCAGCTGGACGTAGATCTCCTGCTCCCCGGCCTGGGCGGAGTCGAGGCCACAGGCGACGAGGAACAGGTGCTCGACGGCCGCCTCGCCGGTCCAGGCGCGCAGCGTGGCCGAGGCTTCGCCGTTGCTCGGCTCGCGCTGGAGCAGCGTGCGAAAGATCAGGGGCCGCAGGTCGAGCGCCGGCCCGTCGGGGAGGGCGAACGCCACCTCCACGCGATGACAGGTGGAGAGGTAGAGCACCTCGGACCCGCCCAGGGCGGCGCGCAGCTCGCGCAGGCGCGCCTCGACCTCCCCTCGCGGGATGGCAAACCGGGCAACCTGCTCCGCGCTCGCGTGCCGGTACGAGGCGCCGACGACCCCGATTCCATGCATGGGGCCAGCAGACCACGCCGCCGCCCGTGAGTTGTCACCGAATGGTCACGGACGGCGTGGGCCGGCCGTGGAGCGGCCATGAAGCGCCCGGAAGGAGCGCCTCAGTCCCGGCGGGGGCGGACGATCGTCGCGAGCAGGAAGCCCGCCACGACCCCGATGCCGAGCGCCCAGAGCGCCGCGGACTGCGGCTGCCGCTCGATGCGTCCCTTGAGGTCCGTGATCCGGGAGCGGGCCCAATCGGTCGCGTCGCGAGCCCCGGCGCGCGCGGAATCGGCGGCCGCTGAGACATTCTCGCGCACGGCTTCGGCCGCTGCCGCGCCGGCCGCCTTCAAGTGGTCCCGTGCCTTCTGCGCTTCCGTTCTCACCTGCTCTCCATTCGAGCCGCCAGGGGTGGTGTCGGCCATGATCGCTTCCTCGATTCACTCGCAGCGGTCCGTCTCGCGGGGGTCGCGGTCCGGATGCCGCTGCGGCCTTTCAACAGGCGTTGGTGCGGCCTCGGATGATACGCCTATTCCAGCGCCGGCTCCGTGCGCGCGGGAGCCGCCGCCGGCCCACCGCCGCCACCGCCGATCGCCGCCGCGATCAGCGGCAGTGCGCGTCGTTCACGACGCAGGCATGCCAGGCATGGTTGTGCCAGTACCGCTGGTGGGCGCGATCGAAATAGCCCTCGTGCGGCGGCACGAGCACGCACCCGGCGAGCAGCATCGTGACGAGCGCGAGCAGGCCGCCGCCGAGGGAGATTCGTCTCATCATCATCATGGGCACTCCCGAGTCAGAGCCGCTGAGAGCCATTGAGGGCCGCCGAGAGCTTGCGCGCCTTGCGGCGCCGCCCGCAAGCGGATCCGGCCGGGTCACCGCAAGGACCGTGCCCGGCGGGGCTCCTCCGCCGCCGCCCCACGGCGCTCACCCGCGCGGGACGGATCGGTAGCCGCTCACCAGCGCGCCGTCCTGCGGGCGCAGGCGGCGGAAGCCCGGGATGGCGAGCAACGGCAGGAGGGCGGTGAGCAGAAACACCTCGTGGAATCGAGCCGGCGTCAGCGTCTGCCCGTGTCGATTGAGGATACCGAGCAGCACCGCGCTCAGCGACACTCCGAAGCTCACGGTGAGCTGCTGGGCGAGTCCGCCGAGGCTCGTCGCGCGGCTCAACTGCTCCGAGGGTGTATCGGAGTAGGAGAGCGTGTTGGAGGTCATGAACTGGGTCGATCGGGTCAATCCGAAGACGAGGACGTAGAGACCGATCACCCACCGCGGCGTTCCCGGACCGAGCAGCGTGAACCCGGCGAGGGCCGCGGAGCCTGCGATGGCGCTGCCGATCAGCACGCGGCCGAAGCCGAGCGTGCGCAGCAGTCGAGCGATGAAAAGGCGCACGATGATCGCCCCGCCGCTCGCGATGAAGGTGAGCGAGCCCGAGCCGATCGGGCTCATGCCGAAGCCCACCTGAAGCATGAGGGGCAGCAGGAACGGCGTGCCGTTCAAGGCGATGCGGCACAACCCGCCCGCCAGGGTCCCGACGGCGAACGTGCGCCGCCGGAACAGAGTCAGATCGACGACTGGCAGCCGGACGTGTCGCGCGTAGCGGGCGAAGGCGAGGAGCAGCGCCGCCGCGACCAGGAATAGCCCCGCGATCGCCGCCGCCGGAAGCTCGAGACGCCCGACGCTCTCGAGGCCGATCTGCAGCAGCGCGACGGCGCAGCCGAACATCAGGAATCCCGGAAAGTCGAACTTGACCGCCGGGTCTCCGGGCAGCTCCTGCGTGTAGCGGGCCGCGAGCGCCATGCCGGCGAGGCCGAACGGCAGGTTCACGTAGAAGATCCACCGCCACGAGGAGTACGTCGTGAGGAGCCCGCCGAGCAGTGGACCGATGACCGGCCCGAGGATCGCCGGGAACGTCATGTAGGTCATGGCCGTCACGAGCTCCCGGCGGGGAAAGCTCCTGAGCAGGATGAGCCGGCCGACCGGCGTCATCATCGCTCCGCCGACGCCCTGCACGACCCGCGTGGCGATCAGCATCGAGAAGCTCCGGGCGATGCCGCAGAGCGCCGATCCGACCGTGAAGATCGCGAGCGCGACGATGAAGATCCGCCGGGCGCCGAAGCGATCGGCGAACCAGCCGCTGAGCGGAATGAGCACCGCGAGGGTGAGGACGCAGGCCGTCACCGCCAGATTGAGCCGCACCGGCGTCGTCGCGAGGCTGCGCGCCATGTCCGGGATGGCGGTGGTGATGATCGTCGAGTCGAGCTGCTCCATCAGGAACGCGATGGCGACGACCACCGGAATCAGAATGCGGAGGCGGGGATGGCGCTCGGTGGACAGGCTCCCTTCGTTCAATGCAATGAGGCGATGCGACCGGGCTTAAGCGGTGAGATAGCTCTTGCGCTTCACCCTGCGGTGCGCGATCTCGCGGGGATAGATGCCGCAGTGGAGCACGCCGGTCTCGTAGCCGACGCGCGCCGGCGGGATCGGCGCCTCGACCGCGGGTGTCGAGACCCCGATTGCCTCGAAGCGCTCGGACATCCCGGGCTTGAATTCCGGATGACTCAGGATGAACAGGTCGTTGTGCACGACGCCGTTCAGCACGCGCTCGCCCGCCTCGAGCGGATCCATGGCCGGAGAGGGCCCGCGGCCGGCGAAGAAGCGGCGGAAGCGCTCGGGCATCTTGGCGAGCTGCTTCTCGAGGTAGGGGTTCACCTTGCCGCTCGCGGCGTAGTTGTTCGTGTTGACGGCGCCGGGGCAGAACACGCCCGTGCCGATGCGGGTGCCCTCGAGCTCGACGCGCAGCGCCTCCATGAGGCCCACGGCTGCGATCTTGGTCGAGGTGTAGACCCCGGCGTTCACGCCCGGCAGCAGGCCGCCCATCGAGGCGGTGGTCACGAAATGACCGCCCTCGCCGTGCTGGAGCATGTGCGGCAGGCAGACGTGCACGCTGTTGTAGATCGCCGTGAAGTTCACCGCGACGGCATCGTCCCACTCGGCGTACGAGGCCTGGCTCGCCTCGCGCAGCGTCTTGATGCCGGCGTTGTTGACGACGAGATGGAGCTTCCCGTAGTGCTGGACGACCTGATCGAGCATCCTCTGCCAGCCGTCACGGTCGGTCACGTCGTGCAGGACCGGCAGCACTCCCGCATTGTCGGGCTTGAATAGCGGCAGCGCGGACTTCAGGCGCTCCGGATTGCGATAGCCGATGACGACCTTCATGCCCGCGAGCGAGGCCGCCCGCGCGATGCCGAGGCCGATGCCGTCGGAAGCGGCCGAGACGTAGGCGACCTTCCCGCGCAGATCCTTGAGCGGCGGCGGCTGAGCGTACTTCGGCTCCGGACCGAAGCCGAAGCCACCGGCCCTCGGGCCCGCACCGGGTCGTGGCGCGGGCGCGGGGCCCGCCGAGCCTGCGGGAGCGGGCGAGGCGCCCTGCGCGCGCGCGTACTCACTCAATCCGAGGCTCGCGAGGAGTCCCCCGGCGCCCGCGCCGAAGGCGATGCCGCTGCCGAGAAACTGGCGCCGATCGAGCCTCGCCGCCGAGTCGGCGTCCTGCCGGATGCCTGCTTTGACGCGCCGTGCGCGCGGGGGGTTTTGCTTGGACATGTGAGCTCTCGATGATGTTTGAGAGATCGCCGATCGGCCGCGCCGGATCGGGGCTCAGAGTGAGGTGGTGACGTACGACCTGCGCTTCTTGCGCCGGTGCGCGATCTCGCGCTTGTAGATCCCGCAATGCAACACGGGCGTCTCCCC
>JASHTK010000038.1 GCA_030040575.1 Gammaproteobacteria bacterium | reverse complement strand
TGAAGCGTCTGGCGCCCGGGAAATCCGAAACGTTGATGAGTTCAAGCCGTGGCGGACGCCGATGTGTTGCGTAATGTGCCAACAGATGGATCAGAGATAGCTGGCAGACGCAATCGTACTCGAACCACAGCACGACGCGCTCATACTCCGCAGACCCGAGCAGTTCGCGCTCCCCGTCCTTGAGGCCTGAGAGTTGTCCCTCGTAGTCCAATGGTGGATCGAAGTCACGGCCGTAACGATCGACAATGAAGCGCGCACGCTGCTCGAGATGCCCGGGACCCTCGCGGACAGGACCCTCTAGATAGGGATAGGCATCGACGTACCAATCGCCGCGGAGGCCGGCTTGCTGTGAAGAGTTGATCAGATCATGACCGCCGCGGATGTGGAGCGTTTGAAGATCGCCGTCGAGCACCGAGGCCCTCATCGCCTCGTGTGCGAGTGTCATGTCGGCGATATGACCCTTCAGAGCGGCCCAGTTGTCGAAGCGCAGTTCGCGAGCGATCAGAAACTGCGCCTCGGCGAGCTTCGGCGGTGTGCCCTTGAAGCGTGCGGTGGCCGCCGGGTCACCGGCACGCGCCGCCTTCAGCAGTTCCTTTGCGCGCTTTTGCTGTTGCTTGAAGTCGAGGCGAAAATCCCGGAGGCGACGAGCCTGATAGTCGTCATCGGCCATGGCAAACCCCTTTCGTGCGCCTGCGTCCGCTCAGGCTGAAAGGGGATGCGTTGACCTTGAAGTGTCAGGTCGTCGTGTCGTGGGCGCAGCCCTTTCCGCGGACGTGGATGCTCCGATCGAGCACCGTCGATTGTAGGGCACAGCTCATCCGAATCAAAGCGCGGCGACGCTGACGAGTGTTGCTCAACGCGGAGGAGATGAATAGGCGGGGACCAGCCTTACAATGGAGGGCGACAATGTGAGTTAGGTCTCGCAAGGCCAGCAATGCAGCGCACAGTACCGATTCTGCACATCGAAGACTACGAGGAGGCCAAGGCGTACTACGTCGATTGGCTCGGATTCAGAATCGACTGGGAGTTTCGGTTCGAGCCCTCATTTCCTGTCTATATGCAGGTGTCCCGCGACGGCCTCGTGCTGCATCTGTCGCAGCACAAGGGAGACAATCCCGCGGGCGTGATGTGCCACGTAGATGTCGACGACTTGGATGCTCTCGTCGCGGAGTGGAGAGCTCGGAAGCCGAACTTCACTCAGGAAGTGGAGATTACACCGTGGAATGCCAAGCACATCTCCCTAAGAGACCCATTTGGCAATACATTGGGCATAAACCAGCTCCTACCGGAGCCTCGCGGGACCTAACTTTCGTTAGAGCGGACCGTGAACGGTGAGTGGTTGCGGCGCGAGCGCGGACGAGATTGTGCGCTCGCGCCGCTGATTGGGCCGTGTTGGGAGGCCGCTCAACTTGGTCGTTATACGGCCCAATGCACCCACGCGGCACGCGTGCGCGGTGAGACGATCGGCGCCCGAATTTGCCAAGCTGAATCCAGACGCCGATCGGGCTGGGTCAGATCCTGCATAGCCATCCAACTACGTCTACTTGATCCAACCGCGCGCGACCGCCACGCGGCGGCCGCGGCGCATCGGGGAAGACCTGCAGCAGCGCCTGGCGCTTGAGGTCTAGGTCTGCTCGGGCGTAGGTCATCGTGGTGTTGAGGGATGCGTGGCCGAGCCACTGGCTGATAGTGGCGAAGTCGACGCCGGCTTTGAGCAAATGCACGGCAGTCGTGTGCCGGAGCGTGTGCGGATGAATGCGCCGGCCTCGGAGCGACGCGACCGAGTCGCTCCGCGGGATGCGGGAAACCACCGTACGTCCGGGCCCGAGTTATGTGGAGCTAGGGGCCTGAAATCGCCCTAATCCGCTGCACGGCGAGGTGGTATTGGTAGCTTGCCGATGGCATCACGCACGGTTCTCCAGCGGCGCTTTCCAGCGGGGAGGGCGCTGACGGCGTCTTGGTGCGTTGGCATCGGGATCGGTATGCGCGAACCGCGTGACGCCAACAAAACGAGCCGTTTTCGAAACTGGGGGACGCCATAGTCCACCAGATCGACGACCGCATACGAAATAGTGTATCCAGCCGGCTCTAGGCCGCGACACAGGTCACCGAAGTAGCGTTTACCCTTCCGGGTCGTTAGTAGACCCGGGACGTTCTCGAGCATGCAAGCTTTGGGACGAATGATCCTGGCAAATCGGAGAAACTGGCGGACCAGGCCGTTCCGTCGATCCATTCGCCCGCTGCTCTCCGTTAAGCGAGTGAAGCCCTGGCAGGGAGGGCAACCTGCGAGTAGATCAACTGTCTCACCAGCGGGGAGGCTCAAGTCGCGAAGCAGGCGCTTCGGCGACACAAGACGAATATCCGTCTCGTAGAGTCTTACGTCGGGATGATTAGCCCTATATGTTGCGGCGGCGTCTCGATCGTTCTCGATTGCCGCGAGGACACGGAAACCGGCGGCGCGTATGCCGCTTGTGAGTCCGCCGCAACCCGCAAAGAGGTCTACTGCCGTCAGAGTCGCCAGCTGGCGCTTGCCGACGACGGGTGAGCTCTCGGGCCTGCCATCCTTCCGCAGAGAGCTCAAGACGACAACTCAGGGGTCCGCCGTTCGAGCCCTGCCTCCTTGAGCAGCGGAACCAATTTATCCCGAGCCAAGGGAGACGGTGCACCTTTGCCGTTCTCCCATCGATTGATTGTCGACCAGCTGACACCGAGCCGTCGCGCAAGTTGCTCTTGCGATAGGTCACCGAGTCGATGCCGCAGCTCGCGCAGTAGTTCGGAGCGCGTCCGATCCTTCAGCAAACAGACCTCCAGGTTTCGCGGACGCAAGTCCGACTGCGGGATGCTATAGCGTACGCCATATCACTTGCAAGTCTGCGAAGAACAAGTCGCGCTGACGGCGGCGGGCTTCAAAGCCCTGAGCATTACGTACGTCAAGACGGCTCAGGGCCGCCTGAAGCTAACATCGAGATCCAACACGCCCAGTGTCATTCAACAGGATTCTGCACGCTTCGACCCAACAGGCGGGCGATGCGGTCAGGCGGGCCATTGTCGGCGCTTGCCAACCTGGGACCCCAATGGTCCCGGACTGCCTCACTGGCCGGCGTTCACCGCATCCTCACAGCGAGTGATGGATCTCGACACCCACCCACACGCCGGCCCGGTGCCGAACCTGCGGCAGCTCAAAGTGCTCGATGCCTACTTCGCGTGGCTGCGGAGCCAGGGGCAGGCGGCGCACTGACGACTCTGGATTCCTCACGGCCCCGGCCTGGGGAACGCACGCATCGCAGAGTCGAGTGTCGCGACGGGCCGTCGATGGCGAGCCGCCATTCGACCCCGGGGCTCCGGGACGCATAAACTCTGCGGCGCACGTCCCAAGAATGGCCCGGTGGCGACGATGAGGTCATCCGGGTCGGAAGAAGCGGAGTGACCCGTGTCGGGGATCTTCATCAGCTACCGTCGCAGCGACAGCCCGGACGCCACGGGCCGCATTTACGATCGGCTGGTTGCCGAGTTCGGCAAGGCGCAG
>JASHTK010000037.1 GCA_030040575.1 Gammaproteobacteria bacterium | reverse complement strand
GCGGCAAGGATCAGCTCATGGGATTCGGCGAGAACATGCCGCTCGATGTGCTGTTCGTCCGCGACGATGACATCCCGGACCTGGTCCAGGAGGATGTCTGCGACCTCGGCCTCGTCGGGCTCAATGTGCTGGAAGAGAAGCGCCTCGAGCTCACCGAGCGGGGCCACCCTGCCCACTTCCAGCGCGTGCGCATGCTCGATTTCGGCCGCTGCCGGCTCGTCCTCGCCGTGCCGCAGGGCGCGCCGTTCGCCGGGCTCGGCGCGCTCGCCGGCAAGCGCATCGCGACCACCTATCCGTACCTGCTCGGCAGGTACCTGCGCGAGCGCGATGTGCGCGCCGAGATCGTGACGCTCTCCGGCGCCGTCGAGATCGCCCCGCGCCTCGGGCGCGCCGACGCCATCTGCGACCTGGTCTCCACCGGCTCGACGCTGCAGGCGAATCACCTGCGCGAGGTGGAGACGGTGCTCGAGAGCCATGCGGCGCTCATCCGCACGCCGGTCGGCCTGCCGCCCGAGAAGGAGGAGTGGGTGCAGCGGCTCCTGAAGCGCATCGAGGGCGTCGAGCAGGTGCGCGAGAGCAAGTACATCCTGCTGCACGCGCCGCGCGCCGCGCTCGGGGAGATCCGCCGCCTCCTGCCCGGCTGCGAGGCGCCGACGATCATCCCGCTCGAGGGCTACCCCGACAAGGTCGCGGTGCACGCGGTCTGCCGGGAGAACGTCTTCTGGGAGACGCTCGAGGGGCTCAAGCAGGCCGGCGCGAGCGCGCTGCTCGTGCTGCCCGTCGAGAAGATGCTCGACTGACGCCATGCGCATCCTCGCCTGGAACGCCTTGAGCGATGCGGAGCGCCGCGCCGCCCTCGCCCGCCCCGAGAAGGGCAGCCGGGGCGAGGTGGCGGCGAGCGTCCGCGAGATCATCGCGGAGGTCCGCCGCGACGGGGATGCCGCCCTGCGGCGCCTGACGGAGCGCTTCGATGCCGTGCGGCTCGATGCCCTCACGGTCTCCCCGGCGGAGCTCGCGCGGGCTCGCGGCGCGCTCACCGCGGCTCAGCTCGAGGCCCTGCGCCGCGCGATCGCGAACGTCGAGGCCTTCCACGCGGCGCAGCGCCTGGAGCCGCTCGCCCTCGAGGTGATGCCCGGCGTGCGCTGCGAGCGGCTCGTGCGCGCGATCTCCGCGGTCGGCCTGTACGTTCCTGCGGGCTCTGCCCCCCTGCCCTCCGCGGTCGTAATGCTCGCGGTGCCCGCACGCCTTGCCGGCTGTCCGCAGCGGGTGCTCTGCACGCCTCCGGGACGGGACGGCGCCGCGCATCCGGCGGTGCTCGCCGCGGCGCAGCTCTGCGGGATCGAGCGCATCTTCAAGGTCGGAGGAGCCCAGGCGATCGCGGCGCTCGCCTACGGCACGCAGACCATCCCGAAGGTGGACAAGATCTTCGGCCCCGGCAACGCCTGGGTGACCGAGGCCAAGCAGCGCGTCGCCGGGGATCCGGACGGTGCGGCCGCGGATCTGCCCGCCGGTCCCTCGGAGGTGCTCGTCATCGCCGATGAGTCGGCGCACGCGGAGTTCGTCGCCGCGGACCTCCTCGCGCAGGCCGAGTACGACGCTCAGGCGCAGGCCGTGCTCGTCACCTCCTCGGGCGACCTCGCGCGCGCCGTCGTCGCGGCGGTCGATGAGCAGCGGCGTGCGCTCTCGCGCCAGAGCATCCTCGAGCGCTCCCTCGCGGCGAGCCGCTGCATCCTCGTCGAGGACCTCGCCGCGGCGCTCGCCGTCGCGAACGAGTACGCGCCGGAGCACCTGATCCTGCAGGTCCGCGAGCCGCGCCGCTGGCTCGGCGAGGTGCGCAACGCCGGCTCGGTGTTCCTCGGGCCGTGGTCCCCGGAGCCGCTCGGGGACTACTGCTCCGGCACCAATCACGTCCTGCCGACCTACGGCTACGCGCGAGCCTACAGCGGGCTCTCGACGCTCGACTTCGTGAAGCGCATCACCGTGCAGGAGCTCTCGGCGGCAGGACTGTCGGCGCTCGGCCCGGTCGCGGCCGAGCTCGCGCGGCTCGAGGGGCTCGACGCGCACGCCAATGCGGTGACGCGGCGGCTCGCCGTGCTCGGGGCGCCCCGATGAACGCCGATCTCGCGCCCGCCCCCTCCCCGCTCGCGCTCGCGCGAGCGGAGATCCTGGAGCTGAAGCCCTACGAGCATGCCGCCTGGGAGCCCGCGCTCGAGCGGCTGCACGCGAACGAGCTGCCGTGGCGGTCGAGCGGCGATGCGACGCTCGCCGGGCTCAACCGCTACCCCGAGCCGCAGCCGCGGGCGCTCGTCGAGCGCCTCGCCTCCCTCTACGGCGTCACGCCGGCCGAGGTGCTCGTCGGGCGCGGCAGCGACGAGGCGATCGACCTGCTCACCCGAGCGTTCTGCCGCGCCGGCGCGGACAGCGTCATCATCTGCCCGCCGACCTTCGGGATGTACGCCGTCGCCGCGCGCATCCAGGGAGCCGCCGTCGTGCGGGTGCCGCTCGATGCGGGGCGCGGCTTTGCGCTCGATGCGCGCGCGGTGCTCGAGGGCGCCGGCGGCAGCGTGAAGCTCGTGTACGTGTGCTCGCCGAACAATCCGACCGGCACCCTCGCCGAGGAGGCCGCGCTCCTGAAGCTCGCCGGGGCGCTCGCCGGGCGGGCGCTCCTCGTCGTCGATGAGGCGTACATCGAGTTCTCGGGCGCGCCGAGCCTCGCGCGGCACGTCGCGGCTCACTCGCACCTCGCGGTCGTGCGGACGCTATCGAAGGCGCACGGGCTCGCCGGGGCGCGCTGCGGAACCCTGATCGCCGCCCCGGAGGTCGTCGCGCTGCTGCGCAAGATCATCCCACCCTACGCGCTCACCCAGCCGACGATCGAGACGGTGCTCGCCGCGCTCGAGCCCGCGCAGCTCGAGGCCTCCCGCCAGCGCGTGGCGCTCATTCGCGCCGAGCGCGAGCGCCTCGCGGCGGCCTTGCAGGACATCCCGGGCGTCGAGCGCGTGTATCCGAGCGTCGCGAACTTCTTGCTCGCCGAGTTTGGCGACGCCTCGGCGGCATGCGCGCGTGCCCGGGCGGCCGGCATCCTGGTGCGGGACGTGCGCTCACAGCCGGGCCTCGGCCGGCACCTGCGCATCACGGTCGGCACGCCGGAGCAGAACGCGCGCCTGCTCGCGGCGCTCGCGCGCCCAGCCGATGAGCAGGGAGCCGCGCCATGACGCCTGTGCTCTTCATCGATCACGACGGGACGCTCGTCGAGGAGCCGCCCGATGAGCAGGTCGATGCCGTCGAGAAAGTCCGCTTCATGCCGGGCGTGTTCGCCGCGCTCGCCGAGCTGCAGCGCGCCGGATTCCGGCTCGTCATCGTGACCAACCAGGACGGCCTTGGCACCGCCTCGCATCCGCAGGAGGCGTTCGAGAAGGCGCACCGCTTCATCCTCGATGCGTTCGCCTCCCAGGGCATCACCTTTGAGGCCGTGCTCATCTGTCCGCACTTCGCGGGCGAGGGCTGCGAGTGCCGCAAGCCCCTGCCGGGGCTCGTGCGGGGCTTCCTCACCGACCCGAGCGTCGATCTCGCGCGGAGCGCCGTGATCGGGGACCGCGACACGGACCTCGAGCTCGCGCGCCACATCGGGGTGCGCGGGCTCAAGGTGTGCCGCGACGGGGCGCCGCAGCAGACCTGGCCCGCCGTCGCGCACGAGATCCTTGCGCGGCGCGCGCGCATCGAGCGCACGACCAAGGAGACACGCATCAGCGCTGCCGTCGACCTCGACCCGGGCGGTCTCGGCGCGAGCGACACGGTGCGCGCCCGCACGGGCATCGGATTCTTCGACCACATGCTCGAGCAGCTCGCCAAGCACGGGGGCTTCGGGCTCGAGCTCGCGTGCGCGGGGGACCTGCACATCGACGAGCATCACACGGTCGAGGACTGTGCCCTCGCGCTCGGCGAGGCGCTGCGCCGCGCGCTCGGCGCCAAGCACGGCCTCGCGCGCTACGGGTTTCTCCTGCCGATGGATGAGTCGCGCGCGCAGGTGGCGGTCGACCTCTCGGGCCGTCCGTTCGCGGTGTTCGAGGGCAAGTTCTCCCGCGAGCGCATCGGCGGCCTGCCGACCGAGCTCGTCCCGCACTTCTTCCGCTCGCTCGCCGAGAGCCTCGGCGCGGCGATCCACGTGAGCGTCACGGGCGAGAATTCCCACCACATGGTCGAGGCGTGCTTCAAGGCCGTCGGGCGCGCGCTGAGGCAGGCGCTGCGGCGCGAGGGCGAGGAGCTGCCGAGCACCAAGGGGGTGCTGTGAGCGCGCGGCGGGTCGCGAGCGAGGCGGTGCCGTGAGGGAGGTGGCCATCATCGACAGCGGCGGCGCGAATCTCGCCTCGCTGCAGTTCGCGCTCGAGCGGCTCGGCGCCCGGGCGCACGTGACGGGCGACGCCGCGCAGATCGCGGGCGCCCCGCGCGTCATCCTGCCGGGCGTCGGCTGCGCGCGGGACGCGATGCAGAGGCTTCGCGCGTTGCAACTCGCCGAGCGGCTCCCGCGGCTCGAGCAGCCCGTGCTCGGCATCTGCC
>JASHTK010000371.1 GCA_030040575.1 Gammaproteobacteria bacterium | reverse complement strand
GGGGAAGAGCTCGGCGAGGGCTTTGAGCACGTGCTCCCCGCCTCGCCAGGTGACGAGCCAATAGTGAATCAGCGCGACGCGCATCGGCAAACGGGCATCGTCATCTCGCCCCGAGAGTTGAGGTCGATGCAACAGGGGGACGCGACCCGGGCGGCGACTCGCCGCTGCACCCGGATCTCCGCGCCTCCGAGTGCCGTGTGTCGTTCACCAGTGTGAACACCGCCACGGACACGTTAAAGAAGACACTAGCATGCTTTATACTCGGCCTGTCCGAATGCGGGGGTCGCGGACTGAAGGCTAGGACCAGGGAGCTTCGTGCACCGGGCGGGCGCTCGCGGGGCGAGCACCACGCTCGTGCGAGCACGGGGCGCGGGCCCGGCGCTTGCTGCGGGTCGAGTGGTGTGGGTCCGGGGCCAAGGGGGAGAGGCTTAGAGTTCACGTCGTATCAACGCCACGCTCAGGTCGGCCGTTTGTCGGCGAAGGCCGGGTCAGGCGTCGCGAATCTGCGACATTGAGATCGAGGGGGGATTAAGGAGTGCTCCATTGGCGAGGCAACAACTGAACGAAGCCCTCGAGTCGCCCCTGCCGGAGATCGCCGCGGCCAGTCCCTCCCTTCGGCCGCGCCTGGTGAGCGTCGAAAGTCAGGGCCAGCAAGTTGATCTCGACGCTGACGACGCCACGTCGTCCTCGGGCAGGGTTCAGATCCTCCTCCCCGGTCCGCCGGCCTCCGAGCCGGATATTCCCCTCGTCGGCCTGCCCGAGGATTCATTTTCCTTGCGTCGCCGTGCGTCGCTGCGCGGGGCGGCGAGGAGAGCGTTCGACGTACTGGCCGCGATCGTCCTCGGGTTGGTCTTCCTGCCCCTGATGCTCGGCATCGCGTTGCTGTTACGCAACGAGGGCGGGCCGGTCATCTACCGCCATCGCCGCATCGGGCGCGACGGCACGACCTTCGAGTGCCTGAAGTTTCGCAGCATGGTCTCGGATGCCGAGCGCAAGCTCCGCGAGTTGCTCGAGCGGCACCCGGAGCTCAAGGAGGAGTGGCTGCGGGACCACAAGCTGCGCGACGACCCGCGCATCACCGCTCTCGGGCGATTCCTGCGCCGGACGAGCTTCGATGAGCTGCCGCAGATCTGGAACGTCCTTCGCGGCGACATGAGCCTCGTCGGACCGCGGCCGATCGTCCACGAGGAGATGATGCGCTACGGCCGGTTCCTGCCGTTCTACCTGTCCGTGAAGCCCGGGATCACCGGCTTGTGGCAGGTGACGGGGCGAAACGACACCGACTACCGCCGCCGAGTGGTCATCGATGTGTACTATGTTCGCAATCGCAGCGCGATCCTCGATGTGTACATTTTGCTCAAGACGACGGGCGTGATCCTGCGCGGCGGTGGCGCGTACTGAGCCGAGCTGCGCACGGGCCCCGACGAGCGCCATTGGACTCTCATCTCCGAGATCACCTCGAGCTGTTCGGCAGGCTCTCGATCCTGGCCGAGCCGGTGCGCGCTGCCACGGATCGCATCGCGCGGTCCCTATCCTCGGGCCACAAGCTCCTCCTCTGCGGCAACGGCGGCTCCGCGGCCGACAGCCAGCACCTTGCGGCTGAGTTCACCGGCCGGTTCGTGAACGACCGCAAGCCCCTCGCCGCGATAGCGCTCACCACGGACACCTCGGCGCTGACGTGCATCGGGAACGACTACGGCTTCGATGAGGTGTTCTCCCGTCAGGTGATGGCCCTCGGTAGGCCGGGTGACTGCTTGCTCGCCATCTCGACCTCCGGCAACTCGCAGAACGTGATTCGCGCCGCCGAGGCCGCGAGAGCGGCTGGCCTGCACACGATCGGCTTGCTCGGCAGGGACGGAGGGAAGCTGCTCGCCCTCTGCGACGTGCCGATCGTGGTCCCGAGCGCGACGACGGCCCGGATCCAGGAGGCGCACATCTTCATCGGCCATGCGCTCTGTGCGATGGTCGAGGAGGCCTTGGAGCTGGCGTGATGCTGCGAGGCAGCATCGCGCCCGGCTGTGATCCAGGGTAGAGTGCTTCGCACCAAGCAAGTGCACGCGCGAGACGGTCAACGGGCCGTGCTCTGTGGGTGCGGGCTGGGTATCCTGTCGTGATCACGCTCGCGATGCAGCCCGCTTCCTGGAGACCCGTCATGAATCCCCGCCTGCCACACCCGGTCTCGTTTCAGTCAGAGATACCACGATGAACGATTCTGATCGGTCTTCCATCGCCACCCAGGTGATCGAGCGCCTGTCTGCAGCGTTGCCGTCGACCTCGAAGGGAAAGACCATTACGGAGAGCAGCCTCCTTCGCGAGGAGTTGGGCCTTGATTCACTGGGCACCGTCGACCTGGTGATCCAGGTGGAAGATGAATTCGGCATCTCGATCGAGACGGACGACCTCACCTCGATCCGGACGGTCGGCGATCTGATTCAGCTGCTGGAGAGACTGATCGAGAAAAAGGCGAAGAGCAGTCCGGGCGGTTGAGCAGTAGCTCCGGTGGCCGACACCGAACGTGTACACATCACAGGAGTGGGCCTCCTGTGCTCCTTGGGCCGGGAGTACCCTGCGGTCACGGCCGCGCTCCGCGCCGGGCGCAGCGGTATTCGCGCCGCACCCGAGTGGGCGCGCTTGGGGCTGAAGGCGAGCGTCTGCGGCCCGATCGATGCGGATCTCAAGCGCCAGGGCATCGAACGTATCGCGCCCAACGTCCTCCCGGCCATGTCGGAGGCAGGCCTGCTGTGCACGCTTGCCACATTGGACGCCCTTGACGACGCCGGGCTCGACTCGCAAGCGCTGAACCGAGTGAGGAGCGCGTGCATCATCGGCAGCGGCGGCGTGAGCACCCAGACGGTGTACGAGGGGGGGCAGAAGCTCTATGGAGGCAACGCGCGGAAGATCAGCCCCTACTCGATCCTGCGGGGGATGTGCAGCTCTGCGAGCAGCAGCGTGGTCTGCGGGCTTCGCCTGCGCGGGCGAAGCTACTCGATGTCCTCAGCCTGCGCGACGTCCGCGCACGCGATAGGACATGCCTACGAGCTGATCCACTCGGGGATCGTCGATGTCGCGCTCGCCGGCGGGGGCGACCAGGTGAACGAGCACGGTGCCGCCGCGTTTGACGCACTCAGGATGGCGCTGTCCACTCGATACAACGATCGCCCGGAAGCGGCATCGAGACCCTTCGATGCAGGCCGAGACGGCTTCGTATTGAGCGGCGGCGCAGGCGTTGTCGTCTTGGAATCCGAAGGGCACATGGTGCGGCGCCATGCGCGATCACGCGCCCGTGTGGCGGGTTTTGGGGCGAATTCGGCGCCGGATGACCTCGTCTTGCCGGATCGCTCCGGCGAGGCGGGGCGGCACTGCATCGAGCAGGCATTGGATAACGCGGGCCTGACGGCGGCACAGATCGATGCCATCAATGCGCACGCGACCGGAACGGTGGTCGGTGACGTGGCGGAAGTCAATTCCCTGCGCGGTGCCTTTGGCTCGCGCGTGCCGCCCGTCGCCTCAACGAAATCGATGACAGGGCACGCCATGGGCGGTGCCGGGGCCATCGAGACGATCTTCTGCGTCGCGATGCTGGAGAATCAGTGTCTCCTGCCGTCGATCAACGTCGACTCCGTGGATCCCGAGTTCGCGAATCTGCCGATCGTTCGCCGCAGTGAGGCGAGCGACCTGAAGTACGTCCTTAACAACAGCTTCGGGTTCGGCGGAACGAACGCCGCGCTGATCCTGCAGCGCAGCTGAGCGGTGCGAGCGCGATGAGAGTCATCGTCACCGGCGCGGCCGGCATGATCGGCAGCAACCTCGTCCACGGCCTGAACGCCGCGGGGATCGACGAGGTGATCGCCGTGGACGACCTGAAGGACGGGGCGAAGTACCGCAATCTCCTCGGAGCGAGGCTCAGCGACTACTTCGACCGGAGCGAGTTCTACGAGCGCTTCGAGCGCCGCGCGCTCGGCCGGATCGATGCGGTGCTCCACGAGGGCGCCTGCTCGGACACCATGGAGCACGACGGGCGCTTCATGCTGGAGAACAACTACCGGTGCTCCAAGCGGCTCCTCGATGCCTGTCAGGCGCAGGGCACGCGGCTGCTCTACGCCTCCTCCGCGGCGGTCTATGGCGACGGCCCGAC
>JASHTK010000370.1 GCA_030040575.1 Gammaproteobacteria bacterium | reverse complement strand
GGGTAACAGCCCTGTCGGGCTGCCTCGGGAGCCAGTTACCCCGCTAGGTTACCCCGGGTTACCCCAGGATGTCCACGAAGGCATGCGAACGACTTCGAATGAGTAAACCGCTGAATTGGCAGTATTTTCCGCCGGATGCCGGGTTTTGGCGAAAGGTGGCGAAAGCTCGCATGGAGGCTAGGGTCGGAATCGAACCGGCGTACACGGCTTTGCAGGCCGCTGCATGACCACTCTGCCACCTAGCCCGGATCCGCAAAGGCCGCGAATTCTACCGGAAGTCCCCCTGTCTGGGCACACGGCGGCGCGGGGCGCGCCGCGCTCGACGTCTCGAGCGAGACGGTGAACTCGCCCCTGCCGCAAGGGGTCGAAATGCTAAGATCGCCGCGGCCGGGCCCGGCCCCGGTAAGGCAGGCCGATGAACGGGAGCGAACTCACGCAACAGGAGCGACGAGGCATTCGAGCGCCGCTTGCGCGGCTTTGCGCAGCGGCCCTCTCGCTCGCGCTTTCCGCCCGCACTGCCGGCGCGCTCGCGAACGGTCCGTCGGCCGCCCCCGCTCCCGCTCCCGGCAAGTCGCTCCGGCAGATCCCGCGCGACTCGGCGCTGATCTACGACCGCGACTATCCGTTCATCGACTACTCGGGCGCGGCGACCCGCAACGACGTGGCGCGCCTCGAGGCGCGGCTTGCGAGCGGCAAGACGACGCTGCGCTTCGCCCCGCCGCGCGGTTATCTCGACTCCCTGCTCGAGGCGCTGCGGATCAGCCCCACCTCCCAGACCCTCGTCTTCTCCAAGACGAGCCTGCAAACGCAGCTCATCAGCCCCGCCTCGCCCCGCGCCATCTATTTCAACGACGATACCTACGTCGCGTGGATCCGCGATACGCCGCAGATCGAGATCAACACGATGGACAGCGCCCTCGGCCCGGTGTTCTACACGCTCGATGAGCGCAGCGACACGCCACCGCGCCTGCAGCGCGAGTCCCTGCGGTGCCTGAGCTGCCACGACACGTTCTCTCTCGGGGGCGGGGGCGTGCCGAACTTCCTGTTCCTCTCGGCTTACCGAATCGAGGACGGGAAGGTCGTGACGAACACCGACGCGACGCAGACCACCGATGCGACGCCGCTCACGGATCGCTGGGGCGGCTGGTATGTCACCGGCAAGCTCGGCGGGCTGCTGCAGCTCGGCAACGTCCTGCCCGCGGACGACGACCGTCCGATCCCGCTCGCGAGCGTGAGCCGCGCCGACGTGGCGAACCTCGATGCATTCTTCGACACCCAGCCGTATCTCACCGACTGGAGCGACGTGGTGGCGGTCCTGGTGTTCGAGCACCAGGTGGACGTTCACAATCTCATCATCCACGCCAACTACAAGTCCCGAGCGCTGCTCGAGCGCGAATCCCCCGGGAGCTCCGCGGAGCCGCTCGGCTGGGACCAGCTCTCACCCCCCACTCGCAGGCGCTTCGAGGTACTGCTCGAGCCGCTCGTTCGCGGCATGCTCTTCGTCGGCGCCGCGAAGTTTCCGACGCCCCTCAGAGGCAATTCGGGCTATGCGCGGTGGTTCGAGTCCCAGGGTCCGTTCGATCCGGCGGGGCGCTCGCTCAGGGACTTCGATCTCGACACGCGCCTGTTCAAGTACCCCTTGAGCTTCCTCATCTACTCGAGGGGCTTCGATGAGCTCGTTCCGAGCGCCAAGGAGTACGTCTACCGGCGGTTGATCGAGATCCTCACCGGTCGCGACACGAGCCCCGCGTTCGCGAGCCTCTCCTCCGCCGACCGCCGCGCAATCCTCGAGATCCTCGAGGCGACCAAGCCGGACTTCGCGCACACGCTGGAGAAGGCACGGGTCGCGGGCCTTGCCGCGAATCGCGCCGGTTGAGGCCCTACCGGCCCGCGATCGCGGTCACCATCCGATCGCGCATGTCGCTCTGCTCGATGTTGAGGTTCACCTCGAGGTCCGAGGAATAAAGCGCCTTGAGGTACGCGGTGTCGGCCGCGGTGAGCGCCGGGGGCTTCGCCCGCGTGCCGCACCCCGAGGAGAGCAGGTCCGTGATGCTCGGCAGCTCGCTGCAGGCATCGAGCGAGCCGATCCGGGTGAGCGCGACCATCGCGAGGTAGTCCGAGACCGACCGCAGCGAGAGACCCGCGACCTCGCGGGAATCCACGATGACGAAGACGTGCAGCAGCTCGCTCGTCAACCCCGCGCCAAGGTGGCTGCCGGAGATGCCCCCCGGGGCGAATCCGTGTCCGTAGGGCGGATCGATCTGCAGCCCGGTGAGGAACGGCGCGGAGATCGCCGCCTGGATCTGCATGTCGCCGCTCGGCGCGCTGCTGAGCCCGGTGACGGGGGGATTCCATCCCTCCATCGATCGCGTGCCCGTCAAGTACCAGGACTGAACCGCGCGGCGGATCCGCGTGTCGCCCGCCGATCGGGACGAGCCGAGCAGGAGCGGATAGGACCGGGCGATGTGATTCAGTAATTCCTGCGGCTCGGGCGTGAAGACGATCTCCACGTTGACCGCGCAGCCCCGCACCGAGCGGGCGGTCGGCGCCCCGATGCTGTGCGCGACGGCCATGATGCGGCGCGAGACGAATTCGGCGTAGAGCGGCTTCAGTCCACTCGTCTTCGGACAGATCACCTCGCGCCAGCGGCCCACCTGGTTCATCGTGCCCGTCGGCTCGGCATGCGATGCGACGAAGTGGGTGACGATGCGATTCAGGGCACGCCGGCTGAGCTTCGATGAGACGACCTCGACCTGCTGGAGCGAGTGCGAGTCCGGCGGCAGCGGAGCCCGGGTCTGCGCTGCCGCTGCGAGGACCGCAGGTAGCATGGCGCTCCAGAGCCAGGCCGCGCCCCCGCGGGCACCGCGGGCACCGCGTGCCGGACGGGCCCGACGTGTCGGACGAGCCGGACATGCCGGATATGCGCCGCCCTCTGCCATCCGAATCCCCTCCGCCTGCCCGAGTCGATCTCCTCGTGGGACGATAGCGCAAGGTCTCCGCGTGCGTCCATGAGGCTTGCAACGTCCCTGCAGCATCGCGGCGCGTGAGGCGATCAGAGATGCTCGCCCGTCAGCCCCCGAACGGCGCGTCGCGCCGTTCCGGGCCGAGCACGACGAGCAGTATCAGCGAGGGGGCCACGATGCCGCAGACGAGAGACAGCGCGAACGCGTAATCCGGCCGCGCCGCGCTGCCGTGAGCGGTCGCGATCGACGCCTGCAGCGTCGCGTTGTACGAGGCAAGTAAGCTGCCGAGCTGATAGACGACGCCGGGAAACGTGGCGCGCATGCCGGCGGGGGAGAGCTCGTTCAGGTGCGCGGGGACGACGCCCCAGGCCCCCTGCACCATGAACTGCATCGCGAAGGCGCCGGCCGCGATCGCGCCGAGGCTCGTCGAGTACGCCCAGAACGGCAGTGCGGGCAGCGCGAGCAGGGCCGCGAGCGCAATGGCGGCCCGTCGCCCGAGCCGTCTCGAGAGCGCTCCGAAGGTGACCCCGCCGCAGAGCGCGGCGATGTTGTAGAGGATCGCGATCCGGGAGATGGCGCCGGTCGAGAAGCCCCGCTCGGTGCGCAGGAACGTCGGATAGAGGTCCTGCGTCCCGTGGCTGAAGAGGTTGAACGCCGTCATCAGGACGATCGCGTAGACGGCGAGCCGCCAGTGATCCGACAGGCCCTGCGCGAGACCGCGCGCAGGCGCCGCGCGCTGCGCGGTCCACGCCCTCGACTCCGGCACCTGCGCCCAGATGTACAGCACGAGGAGCGCCGGCAGGGCGCCGACGATGAACATGCCGCGCCAGCCGATGCGGTCGTACAGCAGCCCGAACACGACCGCCGCGAGCAGGTATCCGGTCGGATAGCCGCCCTGCAGCAGCCCCGAGACCAGGCCGCGAGAGCGCACCGGGACGCTCTCGAGCGCGAGCGAGGCGCCGACGCCCCACTCCCCTCCCATCGCGATGCCGTACAGTGCGCGCAGCACGATGAACACGGCGAGCGAGGGCGCAAGGGCCGAGGCGAGCTCGAGCACCGAGTAGGCGAGCACGCTCGCGATCAGCGCCGGGCGGCGCCCGGCGCGGTCCGCGAACCGCCCGAAGAGCAGCGCACCGAGCGGCCGCATCGCAAGGGTGAGGAAGAGCGCGTAGGTCACGTGCTTCACGTCGGTCGCGAAATCCGCGGCCACGCGCTCGAGCACGAACACCACCAGGAAATAATCAAACGCATCGAGCGCCCAGCCGAGAAAGCACGCGGCGACCACGCCGCGCTCTGCTCGCGACCACTGCTCGGGGGCCGCGAGGCCCGGGGTCACCTGCACGGCCCCCGCGGCAGGCGCGAGCTCCTCTGCGCAAGCCGCCGCAGCAGGCCGCCGCTCACCGCCGCTCCCCCTGCAGCTGCTCGAGCGTGCGCTTCAGCGCCTCGAGCCTCTGCCCGGCCTCGCCGAGCTTGCCCTCGGCCGTCAAGCGCTCGTAGTCGGAGAGGTCCCGGGCCGCCTCATCGATGAGCGCACGCTGCGCGCCGCTCGCCGCGCCCGTCGCGA
>JASHTK010000369.1 GCA_030040575.1 Gammaproteobacteria bacterium | reverse complement strand
GAGCGCGAGGTCGGCGATGCGGCGGTGGGCGCGCTGGATGCCGGAGCGAAGCTCGGTCCGCGCGGTGGCCTGCCAGGCCCCCTCGACCGGCAGCCGCTCCACCTGGTCGCGCAGCCAGTCGATGCCGATGCGGGCGCCCACCTCGAAATAGATCCGCGCCGCCTCCCGCGGGCTCACGTGCCGGCTCGCGGCGAGCTCGACCACGTCGAGCGCGCAGTTGAGCGCATCGAGGCTCGCGACGCGGGCGGCGAGCTCGGCGGGCACGCCCGCGTGGAGGTACTCGCGGCGCGCGGCCTCGAACTGCTCGCGCCACGACCCGGCGAGCTGCGTCGCGATCCCCGCCTGCAGCTCGCGCACCCCGGCGCGCAGCTCGGCGACCGCCCGATCGATCTTCAGCTTCCGGGGCCCGTTCGCGAGCAGCCCGTACGTCACGTGGCGCAGCAGCCGGCTCGCCTCGTACATCATGGTGTACTGAAGCCTCGCGGGAACTCGATTGTCGAGCGCCTCGATCTGCGCCCACAGGGCGCGCATGTCGAGGATCTCGCGCGCCGCCGTGTACGCGCGCGCGGTGCGCGCGGGCTCGGCGCCGGTCTCCTCTTGCGCGCGCAGCACGAACGCCGGGCCCATGCGGTTCACGAGGCTGTTGGTCGTCGCGGTGGCGATGATCTCGCGCCGCAGGCGGTGGTGGGGAATCGCCGCGCCGAAGCGTTGGCGCAGGGCGGGCGGGAAGTACCGCTCGAGCTCGCGCGAGAGGTACGGGTCCTCGGGCACGTCCGAGGCGAGGAGGTGATGGCTCAGCCAGATCTTGCTGTACGCGAGCACCACGCTCAGCTCGGGACGCGTGAGCCCGGTGCCGCGCTTGCGGCGCTCCGTGAGCTCCTCGTCGTCGGGCAGGAACTCGAGCGCGCGATCGAGGTCCCCGGAGCGCTCGAGCAGGCGAATGAGGTGCTGGTACTCGGCGAGGCGCGCCGCCGACTGCAGCTCGAGGGTGCTCAGCGCCTGGCTTTGCAGGTAGTTGTTGCGCAGGACGAGCGCGGCGACATCATCCGTCATCGCCGCGAGCAGGCGGTTGCGGCCGGCCTCGCGCAGTCTGCCGGCCTGCATCTCGGGATAGAGGAGGATCTTGATGTTCACCTCCACGTCGGAGGTGTTCACTCCCGCCGAGTTGTCGATGAAATCGGTGTTGAGCCGCCCGCCGTGCAGCGCGTACTCGATGCGCCCGAGCTGGGAGAGTCCGAGGTTGCCGCCCTCGCCGACCACCTTCGCCCGAAGCTCGGCGCCGTTGACGCGGACCGCATCGTTCGCGCGATCGCCGACGTTGAGGTGTGACTCGGTGGAGGCCTTCACGTACGTGCCGATGCCCCCGTTCCAGAGCAGATCGACCGGCATCCGCAGAATCGCGCGGATCACCTCCTGGGGAGACGCCGAGGCGGCGGGCAAGGCGAGCATCTCCCGCGCCGCGCGCGAGAGCGCGATCGACTTCGCCGACCGCGGATAGACGCCGCCGCCGCGCGAGATCCGGCGGCGGTCGTAATCGTCCCACGTCGAGCGCGGCCGCGCGAAGAGCCGGGCACGCTCGGCGAAGGCGCGCCGCGCATCGGGGGCGGGGTCGAGGAAGATGTGCTGGTGATTGAAGGCGGCCCGCAGCAGGATGTGGCGCGAGAGCAGCATGCCGTTGCCGAACACATCCCCGGACATGTCGCCGATTGCGGCGACCGTGAAGTCGCTGCGCTGGATGTCGAGGCCGATCTCGCGGAAGTGCCGCTTGACGCACTCCCACGCGCCGCGCGCCGTGATGCCCATCCGCTTGTGGTCATAGCCGGCCGATCCGCCCGAGGCAAAGGCATCGCCGAGCCAGAAGTCGTACTCCTTGGAGATGTCGTTGGCGATGTCCGAGAACTCGGCGGTGCCCTTGTCCGCCGCGACCACGAGGTACACGTCGGGCCCGTCCCGGCACGCGACGAGCCGCGGCCGTGCGACCTGGCGCGCGAGCAGGTTGTCCGTGAGATCGAGCAGGCCCCGCATGAACGTGCGGTAGCACTCGATCACCTCGCGCTGGCGCTCCGCCGCTCCCGCGGCGGGAGGCCGCTTCACGACAAAGCCGCCCTTGGCGCCCCGCGGCACGATGACGGTGTTCTTGACGTTCTGAGCCTTCATGAGCCCGAGGATCTCGGTGCGGAAATCCTCTCGCCGGTCCGACCAGCGGATCCCGCCGCGCGCGACGTCCGCCATGCGCAGGTGCACCGCCTCGACGCGCGGGCTGTACACGAAGATCTCGAACTTCGGGCGCGGCAGCGGCAGATCCGCGATGCGCTGCGGGTCGAGCTTCAGCGCGAGGTAGGGCTTCGGGCGGCCCTGCGGATCGGGCTGGAAGAAGTTGGTTCTGAGCGTCGCCGTGATGAGGCTCAGGTACGCGCGCAGGATCCGATCCTCATCGAGGCTCCGCACCGCATCGAGTGCGCGGCGAACGCCCGCGGCGAGGCGCTCCGATCGGCCGCGCTCGCGCTCGCTGGCCCGGGGGTCGAGCTGCAGCGCGAACAGGCGAAAGAGGCCTCGCGCGATCGAGGGGTGTCCCGCGAGCGCGCGCTCCATGTAGGCCTGGCTGAAGGGGATCCCGGTCTGCAGGAGGTACCGGCAGTACGCGCGCAGCACGACGATCTCGCGCGCGGCGAGCCCAGCGCCGAGCAGCAGGCGGTTGAGCCCGTCGTTCTCCACCTCGCCGCGCCACACCGCCATGAACCCCTCGCGAAAGAGCGCAGCGACGCGCGCGATGTCGAGGTGCGCGCCGTCGCGATGCTCGAGCTCGAAGTCCTGGATCCACGCGGAGCCCGGACCCGTCCAGGCGAGCTCGTACGGGCGCTCGGCGATCAGGCGCAGGCCGAAGTTCTCCATCATCGGCAGGATGTCCGAGATCGGCACCGGGTCGCCCGCCTTCGTCACCTTGAGGTGCACTCGCTCGGGGCGCTGCCGCGGCGGCCGGTTGAGGCCGACGCGCAACGCTCCGGGGTCGCGCTCGAGCGCCGCGAGCTCGGCGATGTCCGCGAGCGCGAGCCGCGGCTCCACCTCGTTGCGGTACGCGGCGGGAAGCATCGCCGCATAGCGCTCAGCCGCCGTGAGCGCCGCGGCCTCGTCCATCCGCTCGGCGAGCGCGGTGCGCAGCCGGTCGGCCCAGGTGCTCGCGGCGCGGGCGATCTGCCGCTCGATCCGCGCCACATCGAGGCTGCGACGGACGGCAGGCCCGGTCCGCACGACGACATGCAGGCGCGCGAGCGTCGATTCCGCGAGCTGAACCTGCGTTTCCACAGCGCCGCCGCCGAGCTCGGCGCGCAGGACCGACTCGATCCGGCCGCGCACCGCCGTGCTGTAGCGGTCGCGCGGCACGTAGACGAGGCAGGAGTAGAACCGCTCGAACTCGTCGCGGCGGACGAACACGCGCACCAGCGCGCGCTCGTAGAGGTTCACGACGCCGCGGACGACGTGCACCAGCTCCGGCACGGTCGCCTGGAACAGCTCGTCGCGCGGGAAGGTCTCGAGGACGTGCAGGACCGCCTTGGCGTCGTGGCTGTCCACGGGGAGCCCGAACCGGCTCACGACCTCGTCCACTTTCTCGCCGAGGACCGGAATGTCGCGTGGACTGCGCTCGTACACCGGGGAGGTCCACAGTCCGAGGAAGCGGTGCTCGCCGGTCACGCGGCCGGATGCGTCGAAAGCCTTGACCCCGACGTAATCGAGATAGGCGGCCCGGTGCACCGTCGCGACGGAGTTCGCCTTGGTCACGATGAGCGCGGTGGGGGCTCGCGCCCGCGCGCGCCGCGACCCGGCGTGGCCGCGCCCGCCCCGGTCGCCCTGCGGGGCGAGCT
>JASHTK010000368.1 GCA_030040575.1 Gammaproteobacteria bacterium | reverse complement strand
ATGGACGAGCTCGGCATCGACAAGCAGCTGCTGCTGCTCACGGCGCCCGGCGTTCAGGTCCTCGAGCCGCAGGAAGGCACAGCCCTCGCGCGACTCGCGAACGACCGGCTCGCTGCGGCGTGCCGCCGCCATCCCGATCGCTTCGCGGGGTTGACCGTGTTCGCTCCTCAGGACGTGGCAGGCGCCGTGGCGGAGATCGAGCGCGGCATGAAGACCCTCGGGATGAAGGGCGCCGTGCTCAACTCGCACACGCGCGGCCACTATCTCGACGAGCCGCAGTACCTGCCGATCCTCGCGGCGCTCGAGGCGAACGATGCGGCGCTCTACATTCACCCGACGGTGCCGCCCAAGGAGTGGTCGCGGCCGTACGAGTTCCGCGGCATCACGGGGGCGCTCGGCGGGTTCACCCACGAGGTCTGGGTGCACACCATGGGCCTCATCCTCTCCGGCGCATTCGACCGGTTCCCGAAGCTGCGCCTGGTGATCGGACACATGGGCGAGGCGATGCCGCTGCTGCTCTACCGCTTCGACTGGATGCAGAGCAACGCGGACGGCCGGCCGGGACTGCGCGGCGGGGCGCCTCCCGTCACGCTGCGCCACGCGATCTCTCATTACTTCAAGCACCACATCTGGATCACGACGAGCGGCCAGGGGTGGGAGCCATCGGTGAAGTTCTGCATGGACGTGCTCGGGCCTGACCGCGTGCTCTACGCGATGGACTACCCCTACCAGCAGTCCGCCGACGAGGTGGCCGCCTATGACGCCTTCGACCTCCCGCCGGAGCACAAGCGGATGCTGATGCAGACCAATGCCGAGCGCGTCTTTCGCCTCACGAGGGAGCACGCGCGGCCGGCGACCTCGTCCGCATGAGAGGCGGGAAAATATAAATATAAATTGTTTATTATCATAGTGTTATAGTCGATGAGCGGTGCGCATCATCGTTGGGCCCCATCCGAGAGCATTGACGTGCACCAATTGCGTGCTTAACGTACGCGCCGCGGGGACGGGGTTTTCCGTGGGGGACCCGACCTGCCGAGGATTCCTACCGTGTCTACCTAGAACAACTGCGGGAAGGGCCGGCTTGCATGCTCACGTCCCAGCACTCACCGGCTGCCACGGCAGCACCGGCACCTGATCCTGCGATCGGGCTCGTCGGGTCCCATCGGCCAGCAACACTCGAGAGGGGTTGAGAACCATGAATAGCGCCATCAATGCAGCAAGTGGCACCAGCCGCGCCACGATCACGACGACGGTCGGCTTCCTGTGCCTGGGCCTGATGCTTTGGATCCTCAATATCACGTTCGTCGGATGGTTCGACAAGATCTACCCGAGCGGCATCGCGACGCTCAGCCTGTCGCTCGTGCTCCTCATCATCGCGATCCTGACGTTCGTCGACCAGCGGACGCTCGATGCCGTCATCTTCTTTGGCGGCGCCGGGTTGCTCGGGTCCCTGCATGCCGGCTTGACCGCCTCGGGAGCGGCGAGCGGCTCGACCCCGCCGCACTACACGGGGTGGCTCGCGTTCGTCTGGGCCGTCTATTTCTTCTACCTCTGGTTCGCGGCCCTGAAGGCCGACCCCATCCGCATGCTGTTCCTGCTCGGCCTGTGGCTGTGGCTGCTCGGCGGCGCGCTCACCAACTGGGGGCTCGGAAACGCCATCGGACTGATCGGCGCCTACATCGGCCTGGCGACCGCCATCCTCGCGCTCATCGTCTCGGCGAGCGCGATCCTCGGTCGCGGACCGGCTGGATCCGCCGGCAGCGCCTGATCGAGAGCCCTGATCGGCGCGTGGCGCCGGTCAGGGCCCCTCGGAGGACCGAGGGCGGGCGGGGCCTTACCCTCATCGGTCAAGGCCCTGCCCGCTCCCTCACGGGAGCTCAGAGCGGCGGGCGGTTTGGCCGGGCAACGAGGACGCAAGTCGCCTGCACCGGCCCTCTCGGTGTATCGAGTTGGACGGTGTCGCCGGCCGCTTTGCCCTGGCATGCGGCGAGCGCCCGTGGATTGAAGCCGCCCCCGAAGCGGCCTCGGCCTGCGAAACGGCCGAATCCTCCGAAGCCGCCGTTCGGCCCGATGAACTGCAGCGATTCCTGAAAGCGGATCGCATCGCCCGACCGCGCGATGGCGTTGGGCGGCAACGACTCGCCGACCAATAAGTAAAGATGCTTGCTGGCGAAGAAGATCGCGACGGCGGAGCGCGCGCCGTCGGCGCCGTTCACGCTCAATTCGCGCCCGAACTGCCGATTGATTCGCGCATCGATCGCCACGGTCACCCGACCGGAGGCGCCGAAGGACTTCTCCGTCTCGGCGATCACGCTCGTTGCGTCCTCGTTGACGCCCGAGAAATCGACGACGCTCATCGTATAGAGCACTCGGTCCTCGCGCGCCGCGTAGCGCGTCATCGGCAGGGAAACGCCGGCAGAGGTCCTGAAAGTGCTCGGTGCCACGACCGGCGGCACCGGAAACTGGACGGCAAAGCCCGCGTCAGGATACTCGTAGACCTTCCACTGCTGAGCGACCGCCACGAGCGGCATCAGGCACACTGCGGTCAGCGTCGCGAGCGGCGCCTTGATCGAGGATCGCGGCATTCCAGGCGCGGCCGCTCTCATCCGCGTCCCGGGCGTTGCCCGAGCACCTGCCCGCTCGGCAGGGTCACCGAGATGAGCTGACCGCCGTAAGAGCCGTCCCGCAGCGGGTGAATTTGCACGATGACCTTATCGCCCGGGTGAACCGTGTCGGGCGTCCATCCGAACCGCTCCAGCTGTCCGGCGCCGCCCAACTCGACCGACCACTCGTTCTCCGCGCCGCTCGCGTCGGCCACCATGATGCGCAGCCAGCCGTGCGGGTTGATCAGCTCGAACTCCTTGACCGTCCCGGCAATGCGCTCCGTCTGGCTCCTGTCGAACATCGCGAAGGAGTGGTGGGCCAGCGCCGTCGTCGCCAACGGCACGAGCGACAGCGTGAGGGATCTCGCAAGAGCAAAGCGCTTCATGGCAGGAATTCCCGTCGGCGCACAAGAGCGGTAGCGCGGCAACGCGAGAGACCTCTGCCGGGTTGACCTCTCGCCTCGCTCAGGAAACTCTCCGAGCGATGAGCGTTCCGTCGATTGTTTCAAATCTTTATGGCGCCGAGCGCCATCACGACCGAGTGTAGCGCACGCCTTGTGCCCTTGCACTTGCAGGCCGGTCAGCGCGCGAGCCGCGTCGCGCGTGGAATGGGCTATAGTTTTGAGCGAATGCCACGAGGACGGGCCATGAAGCCGCGCATCCGCGGTGTTCGCTCCCTGATTCCGGTTTGCCTCGCGATCGGCTCGCACGCCTGGGCGGATGCCGGGCCGCCGTTCCTCACCAACGACCCGGGCACGCCGGGCAATGCGAACTGGGAGATCAACCTCTCCTCGGCCGAGACCGTGTCGCGCGATGCGGGCGTGTACCAGCTGCCGCAGATCGATCTGAACTACGGGGTCGGGGACCGCGTGCAGCTCACCGCGGAGGCGCCGTATGTGCTCGCCGCTGCCGGCGACGTCCCGACCGAGTCCGGGTGGGGCAATGCTTTCCTCGGAGTGAAATGGCGCTTCCTCGATCAGGGAGACTCGGGCTGGCAGGTGTCCACCTTTCCCCAGTACGAGACCGGCCTGTCGCTCGCCGATCAATCCCGTGGCCTCGGCGCACCCGGTCCCCGGCTGCTGCTGCCCCTCGAGGTCGCGCACGCTCTCGGTCCGTTCTCGGTGAACTTCGAGGCGGGTACGTTCGTCCCGTTTCGCGGGCCGAGTGAGCGGATCGTGGGTCTGGT
>JASHTK010000367.1 GCA_030040575.1 Gammaproteobacteria bacterium | reverse complement strand
GCGGTGAAGGCGGTGACGCAAAGCGGTAAGACTCGCATCGGCGTTCCCCGCGTCGGACCTCGGTCCCCCTCGGGACTCATTCTCGCGCGCGGCGCTCCTCGATGTACCGCGAGAGCGCGCGCAGCGAGGCGAAGATCCGCCGGTTCTCCTCGTCGTCCGAGCGCAGCTGAAGACCGTACCGCTTGGAGATCTCGAGCGCGATCTCGAGCGCATCGATCGAGTCGAGCCCGAGCCCCGCTCCGAACAGGGGCGCCTCGGGGTCGATGTCCTCGGCGGCGACGGCCTCCAGATTCACCGCACGGACGATGAGCTGAGCGAGCTCGCGCTCGGCGGGGGATTGGCTGGCGGGCATGTCGGGCGGCGCGCTAGACTGTTTGAGACGGGGGTCATGGACAGGGGTCATCGTATCACAGCGGTCGAGCGCGCCCGCCGCGGGCCGGGCTCGAGAGATCGCCCCGCGCCGGCGTCGGTTCCGTCGGTGGACTATGCGGTGCTCGCCGCAGACTCGCCGCTGCCGCCCGATGTGCTCCTCGCCGTCGTCTTCGGCGACTCCGCGGCGCGCCGCGCCGATCCGCGCTACCTGCCGGTGCGGCTGCCGGCGCTCGGAAGCGGCTGCGCGGCCGAGCTGTGGCGCGCCGCAGGTCGCGTCGCGACCGGCTGCGAAGGCCCGATCCGCTTCGCGGCCGACGCGGAGCATCTCGCCGGGATCATCGAGCTCGACGAGCGCCGTCACGGCGGGATCGCCGCGGCAGCCGAGCGCGCCTACTCGGCGATCAGCCGCTTCCACCGGGCCTCGGGCTACCGGCACCTGCTGCGCGCGTGGAACTACTTCGACGGCATCAATCAGGGACGGGCGGACGAGGAGCGTTACAAGCAATTCTGCGTCGGCCGTGCCGCCGGGCTCGGCGCGCATCGGGGCCGCCGCTATCCGGCCGCGACCGCCATCGGCCGCCGGGACGGCGCGCCGACCCTGCAGATCTACTGGCTCGCGGGCCGCACGCCCGGCGCGCCGCTCGAGAACCCGCGGCAGTTGAGCGCCTTCCGCTATCCGAGACGCTACGGCCCGGCCGCCCCGAGCTTCTCGAGGGCGATGCTCGTCTCCGAGCGCCTACTCATGATCTCCGGCACCGCGAGCATCGTCGGGCACGCCTCGCGCCACCCCGGGAGCCTCGCCGAGCAGATCGACGAGACCCTCGTCAATCTGGAGAGTGTGCTCGAGCGCGCAACGTCCGTGCAGCCCGGAATTCCCGCGCGCTGGGGCGAGCGGAGCCTGCTCAAGGTCTATCTGCGCGACGGCACCTCGGCGGCCCGCGTGCAGGCGCAGCTCGCCGAGCGGCTGCCCCGCGGCGTGCGCTACCTCATCCTCGAGGCCGATCTCTGCCGCTCGGAGCTGCTCGTCGAGATCGACTGCGTTCACGGCCCGTGAGCCGGGCGCGCCGCACAGGCGCGCGCGACGCGCGCTCGGCGAGACGAGCGGCGGGGCCGGTCACGACTGCCGCGCGAGGTGAGCGGCGGTGAAGCGCGCGAGCTCAGCGCGCGAGAGCTTGCCGAGCTCGTTGCGCGGCAGCCCCGGGACGAGCAGGAGCGGCCGCGGCATGAAGGCGGAATCGACGGCTTGGCTCAGCCGCGCGCAGATCGCCTCGGCGGAAAGGCCCGGCGCGACGACGAGGGCGGCGACTCGGCGCACGGCACCCGCCTCCGCCTCGGGCTGAAAGACGACGGCGTCCTGCACACCCGCGACGGCAAGCAGCCGGCGCGTGAGCTCCGCGAGCGAGGCGCGCTTGCCGGCGACCTCGATCATGTCGGTGTGGCGGCCGCGGACGGCGAAGCGGTCGGGCGCCACGAGCTCGATCACGTCCTGCAGCGTCGTCGGCGCATCGAGCCACGGCGCATCGACCTCCGTGCACTCCGGGCCCGGCGCGAGCGTGACCCCGGGATAGGCGAGCCAGCTCGACTCGTGCGCCGTGAGGCGTGTCCCGATCACGCAGGTCTCCGTTGAGCCGAACATCTCGAGCATCGTCGCGCCGAGCGCGTGCTCGACGGCCTGCGCGAGCGGTGCGTCGAGCGGCGCGGTCGCCGAGACGACGACGCCCACCTCCGGAAAGCGCTGCCCGGATGCGACGAGCGCTCGCAAGTGCACCGGCGTCGTGACGAGCACGCGGGGTGCCGGCACCTCGGCAAGCGCGGCCGCCACGTCGGCCGGGAAGAGCGGCCGGGCCGAATGCACGGCCATGTCCGCGAGGAGCGGCAGCAGGATCGAGGTCTCCGTGCCGTACATGTGCTGCGGGGGTACCGTCGCGACGACCCACGGGCGCGCGGCGCCGGATCGCGGGGCGAGGCACTCGAGGATCCGCGCCGCGTTGAATCGGGTGCTGCGGAGCAGCTGGCCCCAGCGCTTTACGTGCGCCCGCGGAGTTCCGGTGCTGCCGGAGGTGAACGCGATCTCCGCGACGTGTCGGCTCGGCACGCGGGCCGACGCGATGCCGCGGCCCCACGCGGTGCCGCCGGACGGGGCGCTGCCGCCGGGCCGCCGCCGCGAGGCAGGCTCGAGCGCCCGCTCGACCGACGCATCGTCGCAGCGGTAGCTGCCTGCAAAGCAGGCCTCCACGTCGCTCACGGCCTCGGGTGCGCGCGACGGCGGCAGAAGGTTGGTGTGCCCGCGCAGCAGCGCGGCGCAGTAGGCGATGAGAAACGGGTCCCGGTGCTCGCAGAGATTGACGAGGTGCGTGCCGGACGGCAGCGCGGCGGCGAGGCGCTCGACGTCCGCCATGAATTCCGCAACGGATACCGCACGGCCTTCGGCCCAGAGGATCGGTCTGCCGGGATCGGCCGCGGTGATGAGAGGCGGATCGCTCGCATCGCACGCCTCGCTCGAGTCTCGCGCCTGCGTCACGTGTGGCGTGCCCTCCGAGCGGCTCGCGATCAGCCCGAGCGGCGAAACACGAGCGAGGTGTTGACTCCGCCGAAGGCGAAGTTGTTGCTCATCACGTGCTCGGCCTGCAGCGGCCGGCCCTCGCCGACGATGTAGTCGAGCTCGCCGCAGCGCGGGTCGAGGTGGTCGAGGTTCAGGTTCGGCGCGAACCAGCCGGCGTTCATCATCGCAATGCTGAGCCAGGCCTCGAGCGCTCCGCAGGCCCCGAGCGTGTGCCCGAGGTAGCTCTTCTGCGTGCTGAAGGGCACGCGCGATCCGAGCACCGCGGCCGTCGCGCGGGACTCCGCGATGTCGCCGTGCTCCGTCCCGGTGCCGTGCCCGTTCACGTATCCGATCGCGGCTGCGGGCAGCGCCGCATCGCGCAGCGCGAGCGCCTGCACGGCGCGCATCGTCGGCTCCTCCGGCCGGGTGACGTGCGTGCCGTCGCAGTTGGTGGCGAACCCGACGAGCTCCGCGTGGATGCGCGCGCCGCGCGCGCGCGCATGCTCCAGGTTCTCGAGCACCAGCACGGCGGCGCCCTCGCCCACCACGAGGCCGTCGCGATCCCGGTCGTAGGGCCGAGGCGTCGCCCGCGGCGCCTCGTTGCGGCGGCTCGTCGCGTAGAGGATGTCGAAGGACATCGCCTGGGTCGGGCACAGCTCGTCGGCGCCGCCCGCGATCATCACGGTCTGGGCGCCGTGCTTCACCGACTCGTAGGCGTAGCCGATCGCCTGGCTGCCCGAGGTGCAGGCGCTCGAGGTGGGGATGATCCGGCCCTTGAGGCCGAAGAAGATGCTGAT